>JBDTPD010000142.1:0-8440 GCA_039932855.1 Chitinophagaceae bacterium
CAGCTATCTATGTTTACCTACGCCGCCCGGAATACTATCTGAGGCGATTGCTGTCAAAATTTACCGTTCTGATTTCCAATCCTTGAATCCATTTGGATTTTAACAATGATCAGTTGACCAGCATCCGTATGCCAGCACTGTTTTCATTGACAGTGATACTGTAGGAACATTTATTAATTAACTATACCAAAACTAACCCAGGTCAATCCCGGGAAGAATATTAAACCACCAACAATGAGGATTCTATTCTTCGTGCTCTTTATTGCATGCGGGCAGGTTGTTCTTTCCCAAGCGATCACTCCTTCAGGACCTGTTTCATTCTGTCAGGGCGGAAGCGTATTACTAACTGCCCCCACTGGTACTGCTTATCAATGGTTGGTTGGTGGCTCTCCAATAGCAGGTGCAACAGCTTCTACTTATACAGCAACTACCAGCGGTACCTATGCGGTCACTGTTACTATTGCAGGTACACCAGTCATTACCGAACCGCTTGTTGTAACGGTTAACCCAAAACCGGTTGTTACATTCACGAATGGTACAAATATTTGTTCCGATATCAATGTACCATTTACAAGTACAGTTACTGGTGGCACACCGGCGTATACTTATTTATGGACATTTGGTGATGGCGGCAATTCTATTGCACAAAATCCTTCTCACCCATTTACTTCATTGGGTTGTGGTACTGTTGTTTTATCTAATTCTTTATTGGTAACAGATGTCAATGGTTGTACCGGTACGTTTTCAAATCCTGTTACCATTCTGCAGGCGCCTGATGTGCAGGTAAGAGATAATAATACATTCACGCCATTCAGTAATTGCGATAATTCTCCTACACCAGCCAATCCGAATTATTCCATTACTATCAATAATATTTCTCCAAATGCCGCATGTATTTCCGGTTATTCGATCAATTGGGGCGATGGAAATTCTCAAACAGGATTAAGTGCTGGCAGCTTCCCACTTTCACATACCTACACACAACTCGGTGCTTTTCCATTAGCCATTACAGGTGTAGGTACTAATGGTTGTAGTCATACCAAAATATACACTGTCGCAAATCAAAGTAATCCTGATATTGGTATTGGTACAGTAGGTCCGACTGAAGCCTGTAATTCGCTCGATGTAAATATTGTAATTGGTTTCTGGCAAAACAACTCACCGGGTACTACCTATTCATTGAATTATGGCGATGGTCATACAGTTGTTTTAACGCATCCTTTGAATCCTGCTTTTACCAATGATACCATCATTCATAATTATTCTACCTCTGCGTGCCCCAACCTGCAAGGGTTCCCTTTATCAATAACAGCTACTAACGCGTGCCGTACCAAAACCTTTGGCGGTGGTGATATTATTATAAAAATAAAACCACAGGCGAAATTTATTCCGGCTACCAGTCCGGCTTGTACTGGTCAGTCTGTTTGTTTTACCAATCAAACAATTGCGGGCTATTATAATAACTGTTCTACGCTGACTAATTATACATGGGACTTTGGTGATCCTGGCAGTGGCATAACCAACAACGCATCCACACTGGCGGGTCCATGTCATGTATATGCAAATCCGGGTAACTATACTGTTACATTAACGGCAGCAAATCCATGTGGTCTATCTACTTACACGCAACAGGTTTGTGTAACAGCGCCACCTGTTCCTTCTTTCACAGTAGGTGCAACTGATGTTTGTGCAGGAACAACGGTGCAGGCTACGAACACTTCTATAACAGGAACCTGTCCCGGTTCAAGCTATCAATATCAATGGACCGTTACCTATGCAACTGGTTTTTGTGGTACTACTTCTTCCTGGGCCTTTGCGAATGGTACTACTGCTTCTTCTGTCAACCCATCCTTTGTTTTTAATAATTCAGGTGTTTACACAATTCATCTTACGATAATAGGTTCATGTAATAATTCAGTTGTTCAAAAAATAATAAACGTAAAGAAACCACCACAGGTAAATTTGTCAGCTATCGCAAATGCCTGCGATCAGGTAACATTATGTCCGGTGGCAACAGTGACCAATTGCGGTACAGGTCCATTAAATTATTTATGGTCATTTGATGGCGGTGCAAATGGAACCTCACAAGCTGCTACACCCGGGTGTATTGCTTTTTCAGGAAACGGTACACATACTGTTTCTTTGTCCGTATCGAATGAATGTGGCACCACTACACTTAGTCGAGATTTTACTATTGCTTCATCACCTGATCTGGTTATTCCATCTTCGGCTATCTATTGTCCAGGAGATAACACGGGTGCTTTTGCATTCAGCAGTAGTACACCTGGTGCTGTTATAACATGGGCAAATAATAATACTGGTATTGGATTAGCAAGTGGTGGTGCAGGAAATATACCTTCGTTTGTTGCAGCTAATGCAACAGCTGCGCCTATTACGGCTATTATCACTGTTACATCTATTGCCGGTGGCTGTCCCAAACAATTAAGTTTTACCATCACGGTAAATGCGAGGCCGGCGCTTCCTATAGTTACTACACCCGTCAATTACTGTAAAGATGATCCGCCGGCACCATTGATTGCAACAGGTGCAGCAGGTAATACTATTCTTTGGTACACGGCTGCTACCGGTGGTACCGCAAGTACAGCGGTACCAACACCCGTTACTAATACGACTGGTACAAAGATCTATTATGTCAGTCAGCAAAACCCTGCTACTAGTTGTGAAAGCAACAGGGCGGCAATTACAGTAAATGTTTCTCCTGTGCCTGTAATAAGTAATGGCACTTCAACGAATCCTATTAACTGTGCTTCTTCAACCGGAACAATTTCATTAAATGGATTGCTTCCATCTACTGTATATACTGTTCGCTATACAAAGAATGGTACACCTGTTACAGTATCGCTTACTTCTAATGCCGGCGGTACAATAACAATAACCGGACTAACAGCCGGTGTATATGCTGATATAAATGTAAGTCAGAATGGATGTGTATCGAATATGGTTGGTCCATTTATCTTAACAGATCCTAATCCACCACCGTTACCAACAGCAGACAACAACCATATCAGTTGTTCGGGGCAACAATTAAATTTAACGGCCAACTCAACTGCAACTGGTGTTACTTATTCATGGACGGGGCCGAATGGATTTAGCAGTACACAACAAAATCCTGTTATCAATCCTGCAACGGTTGCTGCCAGTGGTACATATTTTCTTACGGCTATATTGAATAACTGTACTTCGGCGCCAGCTTCTACTGACGTTTTAATTAATCCGACGCCTGTTGCGCCTGTTGTTACTAATAATCGTCCATGTGAACATGATCAGTTGAATTTCACTTCCACCAGTACATTCGCTGGCCCTCTTATGTATGCATGGAGTGGTCCGAATGGATTTTCCAGTGCTGCGCAAAATCCATCGATTGCCAATGCATCAGCAACGTTAAACGGAGTATATAATCTTGTCATTACCGCCACAACAGGCAACTGTTCATCGCCGGCGGGAACAACTACGGTTACTATATTGCCAAGACCGGTTATTAACAGTGGTTCATTTATTAATCCTATTGGTTGCGGCAGCGCTACGGGTTCTATTATTTTAAATGGATTATCTCCTTCTACTTCTTATACTATTCAATATACACATGATGGCGGATTGCCTGTTTCTGTCACAGCTATTTCCAACTCAGCGGGTAGTATGATCATTGGTTCATTGACCGGCGGACTGTATACAAACATCAGCGTAAGCTTTGGTGGTTGTGGTTCCAATGTAGTGGGGCCATTCTCATTGACTGACACACCACCATTCTCTATTGTTACCGGAAGTAATAGTCCATTGTGCGAGAACAATACATTATTCTTATCGGCTAACGTAACCACTACATCAGGAGGTGCTACCTATAGCTGGACAGGTCCGAATGGTTTTACAAGTGATCAGCAAAATCCTTCTATACCCGCAGCAGGTATTATCAATAGCGGGACGTATACGGCAAATGCGACAGTAAATGGCTGCAGTACCACTACAAGCTTCACCGTGACTATTTCAAATAGTTCTGTTGGTGGAAATACTGCACCCAATGCGAATGTATGCAAGCGAAGAAATAATGGTACCATCACGTTGACAGGTTATACCGGACAAGTAATCAGGTGGGAAGCTTCCGTCAATAGTGGATTAGGATGGGGCGTTATAAATAATACAACGGCTTCACTCGACTATCATGATCTTACGCAGACAACATGGTACCGTGCCGTTATTCAAAGTGGCGCTTGTCCGCTTGCATATTCAACAAACACTATCATTACGGTTATCAATAGTGTTGATTCGGTTTATTTCAATCCACGCTTTGTTACTACCTGCAATCACGATACTACTATCACCTTCCGTGCTACTGCTGATTATTCAGGAGCCGATCCTGTTTCTTTTGCCTGGTATGTAAATGGACAAGTGTTAGGTTCTTCCAACCCATTTATACATCGCTTTACTTCTCCATTGACAAATTCATCGGCAGAAGTATTTACCATTCGCGTATTGGCTGAAAACGTAGCCGGTTGTGGTGATACATCGGAAGCAGGTAAGGTTACTATTTATCCATTACCTAATCCTTCTATAGAGGTAAGTCCGTCCTTACAACAGTATCAACCGCATTATACATTTACATTTAAAGATGCTGCGCCAGCAAGTGTGTCAAAATATTATACATGGACATGGAATGATCCTGCTGCGCAAACAAATCATGATCGCCAGTTCAGTCATCAGTTCAGTAATGTTGGTAGCTACCCGGTAAATTTAAAAGTGGTAGATATGAGTACGGGTTGTTGGGCCGGCAATGCTGTCACTGTTACTATTTTCCCTGTAGCAGGAACATTGTTTATCCCAAATGCATTTTATCCAAACAGTAGTATCAATGATCTGAGAGAATTTAATCTGAAAGGAGTAGGATTAAAGAGATATCGTTTCCAAATATTTGATACCTGGGGGAAATTATTATTTGAAACAACGGAATTGAACCCTGACGGCAGTCCGAAAGTAGCCTGGAACGGAAGATATTTAAATACCGGCTATGCATTACCACAGGATGTATATACCTGGAGGGTCACTGAGGCAATATTTATTAATGAACAAAAATGGGATGGCATGTCGTATAATGACGGTCCTCCGAAATCATTTGGAACAGTAACCTTATTCAGATAAAATGAAAGTTATGAGTCTACGTAAATTATTAATAGTGGGTTCAATGATCATCATCACGATAAGTAGTCGTGCGCAGGATCCATTATTTACTCAATTTTATCATTCACCGGTATATCTTAATCCAGCCTTTACAGGTTGTGGTAAGAATGATTTTCGTGCGTGCTTTACCGGTCGTATGCAATGGCTCAACCTGCCTGATCCGTTACAGTATTATACGGCATCGGTTGATAAATATTTTGCGGATCCTAAGGCAAGTCTTGGTTTTGTCGCTAATCATTTCAACGAAGGATATATCAAGACCACGCAATTGTATTTAATTGCTGCCAAAAACTTTGGTGATGATGGTGACAACTGTGATCGCCGCTGGTTTGTAAATTTTGCTTTCCAGGGCGGGCTTGGCTGGCGCAATGCTGACAGAAGTAAATTATTATTTCCCGATCAATTAGACCCTAATGGATTAAATGGACAGGCGTCGCAATTTGAATTATTTCAGTATGCCAAACGTGCTTACCTCGATCTGTCAGCGGGAATGGTATTTACCTATGGAAATGTAATGTTTGGTGCAGCCGCTTATCACATGAATAATCCAGTCAATGGATTGTTTGGCACTAATCCCGATGATAAGTTAACAAGAAGATATACATTTCACCTGAGTTTTATCAATGATAATTATCCAAACGTTGATAAAGAGATTTTATTAAAACCAACAATCATCTTCAATACACAAGGAGTCAGCAAAAGTTTGGTTGTCGGTAGTTTTCTTGATTTTCCTTATGGTCCGCTCGAGGCTGGTATCTGGTATCGTAACAATTTTGGATTAGTGGAAAATCATACAATAGGAATAACAGTTACATTCAAACTCGGTAAGGATAAGAACTATTACAATGGTGATGCCAGTGGACGTTTTAATACCGGCGTCAGTTATGAAGGAGAAATCACCCGCCCGGGTGTACGATATACAAAAGGTAGTTCCGAATTAGGAATGCTGTTTGAAAAAAACCTGGAAAGCGATGGCACTTGTCCTAAGCCGTATGGATGTGCAACTCGCTTTCCATGGGTATTTTTCTAAGAAGATGATAGTTGACGGATGGCAGATGGCGGTATGTACTGTCATCCGCCATCTGCCATCCGTCATCTTTTCTTTATGCTGGCTGAAAATATTTCTTCGTAGCCTTATCGATCACTTGTTCAGCTGCCTTTCTTTTTTTATGATGATAAATATACGATACAGCAATAACAGTGTATGCAATGATCAATACAGGAGCCCACATAGAAACCGGTGCGCCGATAGAAATAGTTGAATAAACAGCGCCTGCGATATCAAATACAAAACCTGCATACGCCCATTCTTTCAATCTCGTATTACCCGGAACAAGTATGGCTACAACCCCTAGAAATTTTGCTACACCCATGAAAGGGATCAGGTAAACCGGATAACCCAGTTGCTTAAATACAGCAACAGCTTCAGGAGTAACGATAATGTCAGGAATAGATGACATCAGCATTAAAGCGGCTAATAATCCTGTTGAGATCCAGTAGATGATTTTAATCTTTTTCATTTTAGTAAGTTTTTGAAGCAACCGGCTCATGCATGTTTGTTGGGTGATGATGTGGCTGATTGCGATTATTAATTTTATTTATCGATATATCGTTTGTTCAATACAAATGTATTTCGCGTATACGAAAGACGAGGGGTGTAAAAACGACTTCTTTAGGGTGCAAAACGACTTTATTGTTGAGTAAGGCTATTTCACGAAAAGGCAGAAAGAATTAAGAGTTATGAATTCCAGACATTCATAATTCTTAATTCATAACTCTTAATTCTTTCTGTCTTCGTGAAATGATTGACTAGTACAATTATACTATTGCCCACCCACTCACAAATAAACAAGTTTGCACTGTAAAAAAAATAAAAACATGAAAGCACTTTTGATCTCTGCGGCTATTGTGATAATAGCTATGATGACACCCAAGGATAAACTGACGGGTCGCTGGCAAACTCAGCCCTCGGAAAACGGAAACGTAACCAGTGTTCTTTTCAGAACAGACAATACATTTGAAGGGTTTGTCAATAAAAAATCTTTTGCTACAGGCGAATATAACCTGCAGGACAGCATTTTCTCTTTTGTCGATAATGGTTGCAACGGACAAAGAGGTGTTTATAAAGTTGTCTTCTTCAACAATGATGATTCTCTTCGCCTCGTACCCCTTGTCGATAAATGCGAAGAAAGAAAAAATGGAATAAGCAGGATGGTACTGGGAAAAGTCAAGTAACAGTTCACCGTCTATCAGTCTGCAGTCGGCAGTCAGTGGCCGATATCTGCAACAGTCTTTAAATAATCGGAGGTCGACTGCCGACTGATAGACTGCAGATTGACAGACTGCTAAATTGAGTTGGGTTGATGGTGATACGTAGGCCGGCCTCGTCCGCCGGCCATTTTTTTCAAATCATGGTGTATGAAGAAATATATAGTGGTGGCTGTATTGATGAGTATTCTTTTTCTTCCTGTTTCTTTTATTAATAAACAAAAGATCAGTAAGGCGGCATTAGGCAAACTGTTATTTTTTGATTCTATTCTTTCGAAAAATTATACGGTAAGCTGCACTACCTGTCACAAACCTCAATATGCTTTTGCTGATACATCGGCAGTCAGCTTCGGGATTGATAAAAAAAAAGGAACAAGGAATACGCCTTCCGCGATGAACCTTTCTTTGCAACGTATATTCTTTTGGGATGGACGCGCAGCAACATTGGAGGAACAAGCGCTCGGTCCGATTGAGAACCCCGATGAAATGAATCTTCCGCTTGATGAAGCCTTATCAAGATTGCGGAATGATAAAATGTACAACGACTATTTCCACGAAGTATTTGACAGCGAACCCAGCCGTGCTAACCTGTCACAGGCCATTGCAGCATTTGAACGGACATTAGAGACCAGTGATACTCCGTTTGACAACTGGAAACAAAACGATGATCCCAATGCTGTCAGTGCATCTGTAAAAAGAGGGTTCGCTGTTTTTAATGGAAAAGGAAAATGTGTCAAGTGTCATTTCGGAGCTGATCTTACTACCCGTGAGTTTCATAATATCGGTTTGTTTGATGGCAGATCATTACGAGATAGCGGGCGAATGAAAATTACTGGTAAGAAGGCAGATATTGGGAAATTCAAAACACCGGGGCTGCGCAATATAGCTATCACAGCTCCATATATGCATAATGGGAAATTCAAGACATTAGAACAGGTCATTGACTTTTATAATGACACGCGAAGGGTTGTTCCTTATTCTA
>JBDTPD010000143.1:0-8399 GCA_039932855.1 Chitinophagaceae bacterium
TATGCAGTCGTGAGTTTGCACGAAAAGTGAGTAATAAATAAAAATAGCGATGAATTAATTTTTCATTTTTAAAAAATCAAATGATCATCACAAAGTTTTTACCCGCTGCTACCCGACAATTATGTACTCTGCGATACCGATAAAAGGTTATTTCACACGGCGATGCAGCGATAGTAAAACTGATTGTCGCTACTCCGCCGCGTTCGTCGCGTGAAATGATCGTCTTTAATAATTAAACTGTGAAAATAACCGGGGCTAAGTTAAAAACCATAAATACAAAATAGCTTCGTGTAAGCTATACTTGTCTATTTATTTTCTTCGATCTCTTTCAACCTGTTTTTCGCTTCTTCATAACCCGGATAAATAGCAAGCGCTTTTTTATAATAAATTATAGCATCCTCTTTTCGGTTGAATACCATATAAATATTCCCCATCGTCACCATTACGAGATCGTGATCAGGAAATTCTGCTGCATTATTTTCAGCAATAATCAGCGCCTCTTCATACCTTTTTAATGTCACTAATTGTTCTGCGAGAAAATTCATAGATATCCAGTCAATATAATAATGACTGGTATCTGCTTTCATCCGTTTATACTCATCAATGGCTTTTACAGCACCTTGCTCTTCTATTAGTTTCTCCATCTCTTTATGAACAGGTTGTTTCAGATGAACCGGCTTATTGTATAACACTTTTGCCAGATTGCCTGTTATTCCAAAGAAATCAGTCGGAGAACTATTACAAAGAATAACTATCATGCTATTTGTAGAAGGAATGCGAACTAAAAAAGATAAAAACCCTTCCGTCATTCCTAAGTGAAAATTAGAAGCAACACTATCTATAGGAGCGTATTTAAAATATTTATTGAACCAGCCATACCCATATTGAGCTGGCCTCATTCCCGGTGTAAACATTTCGTCTGAAAGCTGTTTGTTAAGCAACGTGTTATTGGTAAGTGCCAGGTGAAATTTGAAAATATCTTCCACCGTAGAATACAGATCACCTGTTCCCATAGTATTTGATTGATCACGGAAATCAGAACTGGTATATCCGCCAAAACTATAATCGTATCCTGTAGCTCTCTTATCAAGTATCTGTGTATGAAAATAAGAACCCGAACTATTCATACCGATCTTATCAAAAATATCTTCCTTCATCAATTGAGAATAGGATTTACCGGTAACCCGTTCCATAATATATCCAAGTGTGAAATATCCCCAACTACTATAGGCATATTGTGTACCCGGTTCAAACGCCAATGCAGAATCCATGTATACTTTTACATAATCTTCCCGGGTAAAATTCTGACGGCTTATTCTTGGAAAAAAATCTTTAATGATATCATAGTTTGCAATTCCTGATGTATGCCGCAACAATTGTTTAATGGTGATCTTTGCGGCTGGTTTATTGGAGAATTCAGGAAGATAATCTGCGACCGTTTTATCAAGACTGATCAATCCTTTCTGCACCTGGATCAGCATCAGTACGGCAGTAAATGATTTTGAGACAGAACCGATCATGAATTTAGTATCCGTACTGTTAGGAATGTCCCATTCTCTATTGGCCAATCCAAAAGTGGCTTTGTAAATAATTTTACCATTTTCAGCAACTAAAATACTTCCGTCGAACATATTGTAGTTGTGATAGGCTTTCATTATTTCCTCCAGCTTTTCCTTTTTGTTTTGTGCAATACCTGGATTTATTATTAGGGTAAACAAAACTGCAAAAGTTAAATATGATTTCATATAATGGAAGGTATGCTAACTAATTTAATTAACGATTCATCTATATTTAATCTACAAGTCTGTACTGGCAAATGCATGGACCAATCCTGGTATGCCTTATTCTGTCGCCTTTTAGTTGCGTTATCAGATACAGGCTGGACAGAGATATTCATTCTAAGTATAAATTCAAAAGCCAAAAGTCCAAATGCAAAATATCAGGTTGATATTTTGCATTTGGACTTTTGGCTTTTGAATTTAATAGTATTCGAAATTCTATTTTGCCAATAATTCATCCAGGTTACTAAGTCCCATCTGGAATCCTTCTTCAAAGCCGGTATCAAGGATTTTTTTCATATCCTCTTCTGAATCGAACTTTAATTCTGCGGTTACCTGTGTACCATCTTCAGTTTTATTAAAAGAGTTTGTCCAACGGATCGTAGGCATTTTTGTATCTGTCTTGCCGTTTTCATCAGTGAAGGCATCACTAAATACAATCTGGTTTGGTTTGTCGATTGTTTCAAAATTCTCAATCGCCCAATGGCGCTCTCCGTCAGGACCAACCATTGCATAAAGCCAGCGGCCACCTTCTTTAAAATTCATTTCTTTTGTTTCTGCCTTATAAGGCTTAGGTGCCCACCATTTATCCAGCTGCTTACTATCTGTAAAGGCTTTCCAAACAGTATCAATATCTGCATCAAAATCTTTTATAACCGTTATTTTTTTGTTCGCTTTGTCTTTCGTAAAGCGTGCTTTTGTTTGTGTATCCATAATACATGTTTTAAGTTATGAATAATGGTATGAATGGTTCATAAACCACGCCAGAAAAGAAAATTTTTTTAAGAAAATCTCACCTACCCATGCCGCATTCGCGATGTGCTGGTAAAGGGTTAAATGCGATCAGGCTAACCAAATAATTGACTTATTAATGACGCAAAATAAAGCAGATAAAATCTTATCGGGAATTGAATATTCCATAACAATAGAAAATGGGAAAAAGTTCCCCATATGCAAAAACTTTATTTTCCTGTATGGTGAAAATTTATAAAAGAAAAACGAGATAATTTATCAATGCATTATTTGGCAGCCTCACGAAATTTTCCCAGGAAAACAAGACTGCTCAAAGAAAGCATGAGTCCAAAAGCTTTGAAGGGTATTTTATATTCGCCGCCTTCAATGCTGGCGATCAGGGAAAAAAATAACAAGCCAATGATTACCTGCATCACAATAATACCGATTGAAGCAGTCCGATCATGCTTAGGAACTTTTTCCATTGCCGACATATAACCTATAAGACCTGCAAAAATTCCCGCCACACCAAATACTACAATGAAAGCGGCATTGCTGTACACAAATATACCAACCACCGAAAGAACAATGTCAAAAACACTGGCTGCGATAAATATCGCGAATATCATCGCAATACTTTTCATTATCATGCTGATCTTTTGTTTCATAAATATTAATTCGGCGTTTGTATTTCCAGGAATACAACATTATTGAGAAAAACACTTAGCTGACGAATTTAATGAAAACACCAATGTCTCTCTCGTTATTCAAATTAAAAAAATCAACGCAAATTCTCTTTTGAATTTACTTTTAAGTTTTATTTCATATAACCAGCGCATAGTAGACATTTTTTACCGATCATCAACCTATCCCTGCATTTACGTAAGCACAGGAGGGTTCAATCCGTTTTTTGAATATTTTTAAGATTACCCATCTATGCACAAAC
Source organism: Chitinophagaceae bacterium (assembly GCA_039932855.1). Taxonomy (GTDB): domain Bacteria; phylum Bacteroidota; class Bacteroidia; order Chitinophagales; family Chitinophagaceae; genus JAJKIP01. Next base: position 3,457 of record JBDTPD010000143.1, read on the forward strand.
TAATCTTACCTGTTCTCTTGCTGTCTCTCTGTAGTTCTATTGCTGCTCAGCAAACCGGGCGAACTATCCGTATAACCGTTGTCAATACAGCCAGGAAGCCATTACCCGGATCCACTGTTTATCTATTAACACCTGATTCAACTGTTATCCTTACCGCATCGGCCGATACATCGGGTATCATCGCATTTTTGAATCTTGATGCCCGGACTTACCGCGTGCGGGCCAGCCAGTCAGAATATGAAGAAACATACAGTCCTCTGATAGATCTTCAAACAATCAATTCTTTTTCCGCTACAATCACCTTGCCATTAAAAAATCAAACACTGAACAATGTGACCGTTCTTTCAAAAAAACTGTTTGTGCAATTTCTCCCTGACAAGACAGTTATTAATCCTGATGCTACTATTTCCAATGCTGGCGCTACAGTGATGGATATTCTTGAAAAATCGCCTGGCATTACGGTGGGAAAGGATGGATCAATCATCATGAAAGGTAAACCGGCAGTCAATGTATTGATCGATGGCAAACCAACACAACTCAGCGGTGCAGACCTGCAGGCTTATTTATCAGGCATGAGTGCTTCCCAGGTTGATGTAGTAGAATTGATTGAAAACCCCGGTGCTAAATATGATGCAGCAGGTAATGCAGGTATCATCAACATCAAAACTAAATCCAACCGCCAAAGAGGATTCAATGGCTCCGTGAATTTGGGTATTGGTCAGGGATTTTACTACAAAACCGGCGACGCACTCAATCTGAATTACCGGAACGGAAAAGTAAATTGGTTCCTCAATTATGGATTCCGCTCCAGCAATGAAAGACAAGACATATATACGTTACGTAAGTATTTTGATATCCACCATGAAGATTCTGTCTTACTGCAACAACCCAACGTTACCAGGAGCCACAATTTATCCAGTAATTTGAAAACTGGTTTTGATTTCTTTATTAGTAAACAGACAACGCTCGGCCTGATATTTACACAAGGGACCTTTAAAAGAAAGGCAAAAAGTTATAGCGCTATTGATTGGATGGATCGCGACTTCCATGTCGATTCTTCCATCAATACGCTGGGAGAAAACAATTTGACATTCAAACGTGACGGAGTCAATATCAATGGCAAACATAAATTCAATGAAAGCAGTGAATTGACCGTCGATTTCGACTATGTATGGTTTGCAATTGATGGTGATCAAAATTATCAAACACAGCTGGTCGCTCCTGGCAGTAATATATCTGCTACAAAAGGTACGACGCCATCGAGGCTGAATATTTTTACGGCTAAAGCCGATTACAATAAACGGTTTAATCAAATTCTTTTAGAAGCCGGTTTGAAAACCGCGATCAACAAAACAGATAATCTTTCCGATTATTATTTTCTGGACAATAACAATTGGGTACCGGACCTGAGCCGGAGTAATCATTTTTTGTATAATGAAAAAATTAATGCTGCTTATGCCAGCCTGGATGCAGAACATGGCAAATGGCACTGGCAATTGGGAGCACGGTATGAAATAACTTCTTATAAGGCACATCAACTAGGCAACGCGTTGATAAAGGATTCTGCTTTCAACAGGAATTATGGCAGTTTGTTTCCTACTGCTTTTGTTTCATTGCAGGCAGATAGCAGTCACATGTTTACATTCAGGCTGGGAAGAAGAATTGACAGACCGCCTTTTCAATATTTGAATCCTTTCCTGAGCACCCTGAATAAATACACGTATGAGGGTGGCAACCCTTATATCAAACCGCAGTATACCTGGAATTTTTCGGTGGCCCATTCGTATAAACAAATGCTGACTACTGAATTGTCATATAGTTATCTGCGGGACTATTTTTCTCAGATCTTCATTATTGATTCAAGTAGTGATAATGTCAACAAAAATATTATTATCTATACAAGGGGAAATGTAGGTTCGTTTCAAAACTTTGGCCTGAGTGAAACTTATCAGCAATCAATTACCATCTGGTGGAACCTGACTGCTGTTGCAGTGTTGAATCACAAAATCATTAAAGGTATTGTGTGGGCGCCCATCGAAGCAAAAGTAACCCAACTGATGATAAGCCTTAACAACCAGTTTCAATTAAAAAAAGGTTGGGGCTTCGAACTGAGTGGTTACTACCAAACGAAAAGTCAGATCGACTTGCAGGAATGGTTGAAGCCACAAGGCGAATTGGATCTGGGTGTGTCCAAACAAGTCCTGAAAAATAAAGGATCGCTCAAGTTGAGTGTGCGCGACCTTACGTATTTTCAAAACTATTCCGGATACTCTACCTTTCAGAATGCATATGAACCTTTCAGAATAAAATGGGATTCAAGAATCGTGCGGCTAAGTTTCATTTGGAGATTTGGCAAAGCGATGAAAGCAATTAACCGCTCGGAAGGTGGTGCAAGCGATGAGATCAATCGGGTTAATACGGGGAATTAAGTGATCGCAATATCTTCAAGAAACATTGTTAATATAAATTCTTAGAATAACTGATTTTTCGAGCAAACTATTTCTTAAACTTAAATCAAATGAAATTTTTAATTATAAAAAAACCCTTGATTTTTCAAGGGTTTCAATTTTGTGGAGCTGGCGGGAATCGAACCCGCGTCCAAACATATTCGCCGAAAGCTTTCTACATGTTTATACTGGTTTGAAGTGTCGGAGGATAACTGGAAAACCAATCGACCGATTATCCCCTTAGCTGTATGGTCTTAAGCAATGATCACAGCCTTTCATTGCAGCATCCTGTATTTGTTTTAAGTCGGCGGCAGAACTTGGTAACAGAACAACCTGCTCCGCGGCCCTAATGACTAACTAATCACTGATTAGGCAGCCATGGCATACTGAGTATTGCCATTTGAGTTTTGAATATTCAGATTAACGTGCTAATTATCCAACGCACGACATGCTTACACCTTCAAAGATCTATGCTGTCAAAACCTGTACAGCCCCGGGAAGAAGTTGAATGATTCAACACTATCTCATTATTACATTTGACTGGTTGAAAAGTTGAAGGGTTAAATGGAAGCTCAAAAGAAATTAATCATCATTATTCCATCGAACATTTCAACATTATTTTTTTGTTGTAGTTGAAGGGTTGAAAAGTTGAATAAATCTAATATAGTAAACTTCCATTCAACTTTTCAACCCTTCAACTTTTCAACATATATTATTTAAACAACCTGAATATATCGAGCCCAAGCGCATAGGCCATGAGTCCTAATAACAGTACCATTCCTACCAATTGCGCGTATTCCATAAACTTATCACTTGGTTTGCGGCCAGTGATCATTTCATACAATGTAAATAATGCGTGTCCGCCATCGAGTGCAGGTATCGGCAAGATATTCATAAACGCAAGAATGATGGAGAATAACGCGGTCATCGTCCAGAAACGTTGCCAATCCCACTCGCCACCAAATGTTTTACCAATACTGATCACACTACCAAGGTTCTCACTTACTTTATGTTCTTTAGAAGTAAAGAGTAACTGGATTCCGTGGATATAATCACCTAAACGATCGATGCCGTAATGAATACCGGCAGGTATTGATTCAAAAAAACCATACTTCTTTTTTTCAGAACCCAATATCTCGTAAGAATCACGGGTCTCTAGTTTGGTAGCTGTCTTGCTATCTGTTCTTACTTTTACATACGCAGTATCTTTATCATTCCGCAACAGTGTTAACGTGATCACGGTATCCTTCATATCTTTCTTCGCTTCCAGGTATTCATCGATATACGTAAAGTATTTTCCATTGACGCCAATGATACGATCACCCTTCTCCATTTTCCCTTCCACATATTTTACCTCTTTATCATTTCCGACAACAGCAGGATAACGAGGACCAACAAAACCATCCAGTTGATTTTTAGTCAGTTTGCTGATAAACCCATCCGGTAAATGAATGATAGTATCTTTTCCGTCACGCTTAACACCCAATGTTGAAGCTTTTGAACTCATCATGATATCTTTCTTCAAACTATTGAAATAAACAAGCGGTTGACCATTTACCGATGTAATAAGATCACCATCTTTCAATCCAACAGAAGTTGCCAACGAATCGGTGACGATACCATATTTCATATTTGATACCGGCAATCTTTCTTCACCCCATACAAATAAGATCATGGCAAATAATATGAGCGCAAGTACAAAGTTGATCACAACGCCACCAAGCATGATGATCAATCGCTGCCAGGCTGGTTTCGCTCTGAACTCATATGGCTGTGGCGGCAATTTCATTGCTTCTTTATCCATGCTCTCGTCGATCATCCCGGATATTTTTACATATCCGCCTAATGGTACCCAGCCAATACCGTATTCGATCTCACCGATTTTCTTTTTCCATAAAGAAAACCAGGGGTTGAAGAACAGGTAAAATTTTTCTACCCGGCAACCAAACCAACGGGCCGTCAGGAAGTGTCCCAATTCATGCAACACAATCAATATTGAAAATGCCAGGATGAATTGACCAAGGTTCGCTGCCAGCGCTGACCAGTTTATAGCTAATAATACCATAGATCCCTTTCTGTAGTTAATACATTTTTAAAGACCGCAAATATCCGTGAATTATTTGGATTTCTTTGCTTTTTGGAGTGCGTGGAATATGGCTAGTGGGAATGGCAAGTAGCAAGTGGGGATGGAAATCTGACTGTACAGAAATAGCTAATAAAAAGTGAAAATCAGGGGTATCAAATAATTGCGCTCCTACTAGCTACTAGCCAATCCCTACTCCCCCCTTTCAGACTACAGACTAATCAGATCCGCCGCATACGTTCTCGCCTCTCCATCACTTTCAAAATATTCTTCCAGCGTAGGCGACTTGATATACTTAATCTTAGCCATCGTTTTTTCTATGACATCAGTCATATCAAGGAAATTGATCCGGTTGCGCAGAAATGCATACACCGCGATTTCATTGGCCGCATTCATCACCGAAGGAAGATTGC
>JBDTPD010000144.1:0-8397 GCA_039932855.1 Chitinophagaceae bacterium
TCTTTACATGCTGGATCTGTTTATAAATAATTATAGTACCAATGATGAGTATAATAGATACACTGAATTGTACGATCACCAATCCTTTCCTGATCATGGCAGCACTTCCTGTTTTTAATTTTATTCCTTTCAATACAAAAACAGGATTAAAAGAAGACAGGTACAACGAAGGGTAACTTCCTGCTACGATACCACAGATAGCTGTTAATAACAACAGACCGCCAATGTGTGAAGGACGGCCCAATCCTAATGAGAGATCCTGCTGTACCAGCGTATTGAACAAAGGCAATACCAGCAACATGATAATTATTGACAAAACAGCTGCCAAAGCAGCCATAAAAAATGCTTCGCCGATAAATTGGGCGATCAATCTTTTTTTAGTGACACCTAATACTTTTCTTACACCTACTTCCCTGGCTCTTTTTTCACTACGGGCCGTAGCAAGGTTCATAAAGTTGATACAGGCGATCAGCAAAATAATCCAGGCAATGATGGAAAATAAATGAACGAACTGTATTTGTCCACCTGTTTGTTTACCATCGATAAAATTATCACGCAGGTGCCAGTCATTCATGCTGAATAAAAAGGCATGCGAGATTGATTTATCACCACCTTGTTTTTTCATGATATAATCATACAACTGCTGATTGATCGTTGATGGATTGACACCGGGCTTTAGTTCTACAAAAGTGCTGGTATTAAAATTGGTCCATCGTTGCAGGCCGTCATATTTTTGTAACTGTACCTGGAAGGGAGCAATCCATTCAAACTGGAATGTAGAATTGACAGGTATGTCTTTTATCACACCCGATATCATATAATCTTCGCTGTTATTTACGCGTATCGTTTTTCCAATAACATTCTCTTGACCACCGAAAAATTTCTTTGCTGTTTTTTCTGTAATGACAAGCGAATAGACCTGCGCAAAGGCATTGGCAGCATTTCCCTGCGTAAATGATAAGCCGAACATATCAAAAACTGATGGATCAGTATAGGCACCTGCTGCATACAGTGCTTTATCACCGATAGTAAACAGTTGCGACCTGTTTCCTTCTGTGCTCCTGCATGTATTAGCAATACCAGGAATTTCAGCCAGCAGCGCAGGGCCCATTACGCCGGGAGTAGAAGTATGTGTACGGACGCCCCCCTCTACTTCATTATTCATTTTGACCTGGTAGAGCTGATCTTTTTTTGCATAGCTATTATCAAAACTGGTTTCATTTTCTACCCATAAAAATATAAGGCCGGCACAGGCGATACCAATAGCTAATCCGAATATGTTCAGAAAGCTATAGCCTTTATTTTTCCAGAGACTACGGGTGACTGTTTTAAAAAACATTTTTAGCATAACAAGGAATTGAAGATGAATGCATTTACCGGACAAAAACAGGGCCGTGGCAGAGATAACTATTAATCAATTCCTTAGGGAAGGGATGTGAGGAGGGGTGTTCGGTATTGATACAGCCTGTGTACGGTTTGTTTGGTTTCTCGCGGTCCCCGGCTATACTACCGGAACAGCGGTGTGGCGACGCGGCGACCTTATAATAAAAGGGTCATCATTATATTCATCATCCCATGGTTGAAACCATGGGCTAAGGTTCATTCTGATAACAAAGTATTCTTTAAAAGAAATATTTGCCATTCGTCGCTTCGCTGTCCCGGTAGTATAGCCGGGACCGCGGGAAACAAATCTATTTATCGACAAGCTTCAACCAATGTTTGATGACTGTTTTTAATGCCTTCTCTTTGGCCTTGACATCGTTCATATCTTTTATGGTGACCATTCTTCGTCCATCTTTAAAATCACCTTCCAGAATACCGGTTGTATCTTTTATTGTAGCGCCGGTTGGAAATATCAGCAACGGATATCCTTTGTGAAGATTCATAACAATGATATCGCGTTTATATTCTTTGGGATCAAATGGTTTCATTTCACCGGTATAATAAAATGCAGGGGAGTTCCATTTTATTTGCTCTCCAATTTCTTTATCAGTACTAAGAATAATTTGCCGGATTGCTTCTACTAACTTGCCGAGAGGTGCAGCATGCTTTTTAATATGTGCTGTTACAAGATCTGTATCAGACACATGAGCTGCCCTGGTAGCTTTTGCCATTTTTACTGGTTGATATAAGTATAAAAATCCGGCCGGATTTACTTTTAAAAATAGCAAAGAATAATTCTTATTCCTGCATATTTATTTTTCGCATATCTCTTTCAATTTGTTCAATGCCTTTGGCATGTCATTGACAAACATTGATTCCCATTGCGGTTCGATATTCATTTCCATGAGTAAATGGGTTTTACCATTGCTTTCAGAAAACGTATAATTCTCCGTCGTACCAATCCATCCTTTTGCCATATCGCTGGTGCGATCTTCTGTACCATTGTCGAGAAGGATAGCTATATGTGTAGATTTGATAGATGTATATGGTTTGTACTCTGAAATATTAACCAGTGTACCGCTACCATTTGGAGAAACAAATCTTATGTCTTCATTCTTTCCCCATTTACCTACATAATGCGAACCGGGCCAGGATACACCCACCCATTCTTTATAGGTTTCATAATTGGTCATGGTTTCCCATACATGTTTTGCGCTGGCAGCGATATCTGCTTCAAATGTTAGCTTTTTCATGATTACTGTTTTTGTGTTTTTAATTAATGACAACACAAAGATGGGGCGCAAACCTGTAAGAGATGGGGTGTAATGACGACCATTTTGGGGTGGATTGCGAATACGGTTACTAATTTATACAATACACCTCACCGCCTTCTCCATCGAATTATGAGTTATGAATTATGAATGGTGTGACATTCATAATTCATAACTCATAATTCGATAGGGAGAGAGGTTAGAGGTGAGGTCCAATGTCATTCATCATCCGAATAATCATCCAGCGTAATGATCCTGCGTTTTGTTTTTAATAACGTCATCGTTGTATCAGGATTTATCCGTTGCAATTCAACACGTATGTTTTTCTGATTGACGATACCTTCTAATTGCCAGTTGAATGCATCAACGACCAGGTAACTGAACTGAAGCGCCGTACTATCACGCTGATTGTATGGATGCAATGTCAATTGATGATTGATACTATCCCGCTCAACAGCATATGTTTTGTTACCAGCAGGATTCATGGTAGAAATGGTCACATATCTTTTCCCATTAGATATACGTTCGTTCCAGTACCGCCAGCAAATGGTATCATGTTCCATCAATTGCATGGTATCGTTATTAACGACATATTTTTTGATCATTGAATACTGGCGCGAGCGGGCGAGGCCATCTATTTTCCTATACAGATCAAACGCTGATTTAGTGGTGGCAAAGAAACAACAGGCGATCGAGGCAACGGCAATACCACGAATAATCTTTGTAGTTCTTGTTTTTGGCGGTATATATTCATCTAACAGTAATGATGCCATTTGCTTGTTAAAGAAAAATCGCAGCAATTGATGAGTATATGGTGCCAGTAAGAAAAGAATAATGAAAAAGATATACAATGACAAAATGAATACTCCTACCTGGTAAGTATAGTTGATCATGAGTATATTCATCATCAATACTGCGCCGATCAATAAACCAACTACGCGTGTACGTTTAAATAAGATCAGGATAGCAGCTCCGGATTCAAACAAGCCACTGAATATCTGGTAAGGTTTTCCATAACCAAATGTTGCCCATAACAACTCGAATGGCGTTAACTCACCAACTGTACTATGCAAACTGGCAAATGTTGGAGACGACATCTGTACAGCAAAGATCTTTATGACGCCATAAAAGAATACGATGCAGGAAACGGCGACGATCAAAAATTGAGAGAACCAATAAAGCAATTTGTTATAATTCGTTCTTTTCCGATCAAGTAGCGTCCATATCATGCAAACCAACAACGTGAACACGAGATAGACAGTATCCCTGATCGTATGTAATGCCCCGGAAAAAGTGGTCCATACCTGGGGGATATATTTAAAATGAAAAAGATGATCATTTAACCAAAGACATGGTTGCACGAATATTTTCTCTGATATTCTGAATACAACCGTCGTATTGCCAAACAGGTTACCGAGAAAGTTTTCCGACATTACTTCCAATGAGAGAAATATAAAACAACATCTGAAGGCAATTTTTTGCCAGGTGGTCCATCGTTGGTGGTTCCAGGTTGTGTAGGAGGTTATTTGGCTCAATTTGGTGTTTTTGGGAACACGGATGACACGGATCGAAAGGATTTTCACGGATTTTAGATTCTTATAAAAATAAAATGCTTTTTTAGCCACGGATGCACGGATCGCCTTCGGCGATATTATCTGTGCATCCGTGTTTAAAAAAATCCGTGAAAATCCATTTCATCCGTGTCATCTGTGTTCAAAAGCTAAAGTAGTCCAGTTTGCTACCCGATTTATCGCGCAGGTAGCGGCAAACTCATGCACCCACCTTTAGGAAATCTTCATCTGCACTTAATAAAAAAATAACTACCGCTGGTAGCAATTGAAGTCAAAATATATTTTAAATAAGCCCTTAACTTTGGATTATGCTTACCAGAATCATTCCCTCTACTAACGAAGAGCTGCCGGTATATGGGCTCGGCACCTGGAAAACATTTGATGTAGACATACAATCACCTCCCGATCCATTGGCGCGCGTATTACAGACCATGCAAAAAGAAGGAGCCACACTCATCGACTCATCACCGATGTATGGAACTGCAGAAGAAGTAGTGGGTGAATTGACTGGCGATAAACCATGGAGCAATGACTTTTTCTATGCTACCAAAGTATGGACCACCGGAAAAGACGAAGGCATACAGCAAATGGAATCTTCTTTCCGGAAAATGAAGAGAACAACCATGGACCTGGTACAGGTACATAACCTGACAGACTGGAAAACACAACTACAAACATTACGCGAGTGGAAAGAAGAAGGAAGAGTAAGATACATCGGCATTACCCACTACACTGATTCGATGCATGAAGAGTTAGCGAATATATTATCAACCGAGACACTCGACTTCGTTCAATTCAATTATTCCATTTTTGCAAGAAATGCTGAAAAGAAGCTATTAGGCATAGCTGCTGACCGTGGTGTTGCCACTTTGATCAATAAACCATTTGGTACCGGCAATGATTTTAATAAAGTAAAAAATCTGCAGTTGCCTTTCTGGTCAAAGGAGTATGGCATTAAAACATGGAGCCAGTTTTTTATAAAATATATAATCTCTCATCCCGCTGTTACCTGTATCATTCCTGCTACTACTAATCCGGCGCATGCGGAAGAAAATATGAAAGCAGTCACAGATAATTTACCGGATCATGCGGCGAGGAAGAAGATGGTGAACTATATCACTAATTTATAAATACATTTCACGCAAAGACGCTAAGTCTTCGCTGAGACGCAAAGATTTTCCTTTATAAATATCTCTTTGCAGCTTTGCGAAAACTTAGCGTCTTTGCGCGAAACGTACTAAGACTTGATGTATTTTTTAACCTTCGGGCCTTTGCCAAGTAATATCGTTGTATTCGCCTCTACTATTTTTGCTGCTTCTGCATTGATCTTCTTCCGGCCGACCTGTTGCCATTTGCTTTTATCTTTTTCAAACTCTACATGAAAGATCGCTTTAGATAGATCACGGATAGCACAATAATCTGCTACAGAATGACCATTTTTACTATCATAGTTAGCATTGGTGATAAAGAAATCAATGAGGTCGTACAGCGTTTTATCCGCTAAACTTAGTTCTACCAATTTAGCCCTGTATTCCAGGTCGGGGCTTGACAACTCAGGAAACAATTTTGTATCGGCGAAATGCCTTCCTTCATGCGCGAGATAGCTGATCAGAAAGCTTTCACTATTGAGATCATAAGCCTTCCTTACGCAATACAACGCCGTAGGAATTGTCCAGCCACCAGGATACAATTTACCAAGCGTAGCATATTCTTCCCAACCCAGCGTCACGAAGTCATCCATAAAAACAACACGGGGCCGTAGAATTTCTTTTCCCAATGCAAAAGAATAAACAGTATCGGTTTCGGTTTTCCATACCAGCAGGTCATATAATTTTCCAGTCTTTCCAAAGCCGGTTGAATGAAGATGATTGCTCGCCACATATTTCTTCAGATATGAATCGAGGCTATCTTCTTTAATTATTGATGCCGAAAATGGTAAATAATTTTTTTGAAGAAATTCGGTCAGCGATGCTACTAATTGTTTATCATAATCAGTATCAGGATGAAGCAACGCCATTCTCCAATAACCTTGATACATGGCTAATAAACTATCGATACCTGATCTTCTTTCATCGAGGAATCCGCTTTTATCTTCTTCATATTTGAACCGGTTCTCGAAAGCGGTTTTAAACAGCTGATTTCTTTCTGATATTTTCTTTGACCCATCAGTCTCAACAGCAATAAGCGCCGTTGATACATTACCATCGAGGCAAAGCGAGAATATCTTACGATAATCGAACCGGACTGAATCATCAGTTGGTCTTTGCGCAACGGCCTTATTAACTAATAAAAATAAAAATGCGGCAGAACAGATAGCCGTCAGGGTATTCTTCATGAACGATTTTGAGATAAAACTACCCGGTAGGCGGGACAAAAAATTGTATCAGATTAACTTTCTGGTGGATAACCGAAACTGATGAGGAGAGATCTTATATATTTTCTTGAAACTGCGAACAAAATGTGCATCATCGAAGAAACCATTTTTCCCAGAAATATCGCTAAGCGATAAATTGGTATTTAATAAAAGAGAAAGTGCATTGGCCAGTTTTGCTTTCAACTGGTACTCTCCGATAGTAAGTCCTGTTTTTTCTTTGAATGCGCGGGCGAGGTAAACAGGATGAACAAATACTCTTCCGGCAAGAATCTGCAGTGAATGAAATTCATCCAATTCATTTTCCAATATGCGGCTTACATTTTCCAACCACGGTTGTGGTTTTGTATAAACATTTTTTTCATTGACCTGGAAGAGCCAGTCAGCAATAAACTCCATGGCGCTGTCTTCATGATAATCCTGCCGAAAGTTGATCAGCAATTTATATAAGGAAGGAAAATAACCAGGCTTGTATTGAGTAAAGTTTGTTGGCAATGCCAGCTTTGTATCAAAATAGCGAAACCATTCCGATTTGAATTCGATATTGAAACAAGTACCTCCATTGTCTTCAAACAAATTTTCATGTACATAAGAAGCGGGACGGAATAATATTTCACCAGGAATTACGGCAGCGGATACATTATGGTTTGCTTTTTCTGTATACTTTCCTTTGGTGAGAATGCTGAGATAGCTGTTGTCGTGATAATGTTTGCTTACCTCATCATGTGGTTCATAATTAGTGATGCTCAGGTTGAAAAAACCATTGCCACGGGATTTGAGATCCTGTCCTAAATATTCTCCTTCTTTGAGGTTTAAAAGCATATTGCAATATAGAATATTGCCGGGAAGACAGGAAGGCGGAAAGCAAGCGGGAAGATAAATTAACAATTGAACCATCACTTCATCACGACCACTGTTCCCTTCTCCACCTTTAGCGATTCACCATCAAGTTGATAACAGGTTAAAGGAACCAGGTGAATGGCTTGTTCATTCCAAAATCATAGAGGTCAATAATGATCTTATAATCGGTAGCGTTGATGCTGGCACTTTGAAAGGTAATGCTGGCAGGCGCCGTAAGGTTGGAATGTCCCACCCGTGCTAAGGATGGTTTTGACGCCACAGTGGTTTTGACCTTGCCCTTTGAGACAAGCAATAGTCAATAGCAGGAAGCAGGTTAGCTTAACAAGTCTCGGGCTCATAGCAGTCGCGTCACGATAAGCGTTTGATTGGAGGGTAAAAGTAGGAAAGATGGGGGGGGATTGTGCAAGGGGAGAAAGTACTTGATACTAAGGAAATTTATAAACCTTACTTAAAGTTCTTTACGGTCTGGCTAAAGGATTAATTTTAGGTAATACTTTGGTTGGAAGCGTATAATCAAAATAAAATTCTTATCGGCTTATATTTTTTAGCCAGTTTAACATCAGAGTTTCAAGTTCTTTCTTTTTTAATTCTCTCTCCAGAAAACCACCCATCCATCCTGTAGCAATATCAATTTCATATTCATAAATTCTAAGTAAAATAAGTGGAGATTGACCTTTGTTATATTTTCAATAACATCGATTCTATTCAATAATGAATTGCTTATGCTTGCGTAGAGATTATTCGGAGTTAGATTATCCAATGGAAAGGTCTAATACTGTAAGATATTAAACATTTAAAAGGAAAAATACAACTCACAGCTATTAATTCAAATCTTGGAAAAATGTTCTCTGGAGGCTTCATTTCTGGAACAGAAGAGAAATATTCAGTGACTTGTTAATTCTCTTCATTACTATTTCTTATCTTTTGAGAACAAGTAACC
>JBDTPD010000145.1:0-8326 GCA_039932855.1 Chitinophagaceae bacterium
CAGAATGATTGATCAGGTCATCTGCTACCAGTGACTTAAATATTTCCTGGTTTCCTTTTATAATAAATTCATGATTGAAGCGGGCGACGATCGTCTTGTTTTGTTCGGTTACTGTTGCCATAATTATTTTTATTATGGCACAAAAGTATTCTTACAGGGAGGCCGCCTGTTATAGCCAGGAGTTCAAAGACTATTGATAAACGTTCAATTTCTGTTGCTGAAATTCTGTTGGTGTTACACCATATGCCTGTTTGAAGGCGGCCGAAAAACTTGAATGATTCTCATATCCTACGAGGTGATAAATATTACCAGGCTTTTCCCCTTCATGCTCCAGCAAGCGGGCAGCCATATCCATTTTTTGTTGTACCAGCCATTTACCCGGTAAGCAATCATATATTTTACTAAACCTCCGCTTGAAAGTTGAAAGACTCATATTACAGAGAAAGGCCAGCTCTTCGATACTGATATTGTAGGATGTGTTGCTTTCTACTACTTTTCGTAGTTCCATATCTTCCATATCTTTTTTACCTGACATCTCGAAAGATAAAGTTGACTGCGGATAAGCGGTTACGAGATAAAGAATGAGTTCCTCGAACTTCAGCACACTCATCTCTTTGGATATTCTTGTATTTTTTTTCAAAAGCAATTGCAGTGAATCAATAAAATTATAAACGAATGGATCTTTTTTGAAAGAAACATAAGATTCAGGTGACGGGATATACTTCTTCCTTAACGCATCAATAAGCGATGCATGCTTCAGGTGAAAATCAAGCAACAATTTATCTGTAAAAAAGATCAATATGCTTCTGAAGTTTCTCCTCGGAGAAAGGTTGATAGTCGCTAAACAATTACTGGCCGATAAAAAATGAAACTCATCATTGTTAATGGAAACAACTTTTTTGGCAAAGTGCATGGTCTTCTCGCCTTCAATAACGAGACTGATAGCATTGCTGTTTAAAATACTTTTCCCTTTAAATGATCCAACTTCCGCTGTGTAATCATGTATGATGATACCATCAGCAAGTGCGTCGGTTCCGGGAAAAATATCATCTGGTATCTGGTGAATGTGCATCTGTAAAATTATGCATTGATAGTAAAATACTCCTGCAATTTCTTTTGCCCGCTTCCAGTGATCACAATCGCCCTTGAATTCTTTACTCTTCGCATCCAATCATTCACCAGCATTTTATCCAGCAAAGCAGCGCCAACCGAACCGCCGATATGATGTCTCCGTTCACTCCAATCGAGACAGGGTTTTATAAAAGCGCGGCGATTTTGTTGGAGATCGTCAAGTGAAATTCCTATCGTATTGAACCATTTCTTTCCTTTGCTACTTACTTCAAAAGCATCTTCATGATCGACGATGATCTTTTGTTTTATCAAACTATTGGCAATGGCTACACCGATCTTTCCGGCTAAATGATCATAACAGCTACGGCAATATTTGATAGCGGGCATAGGTTCTGCTGTTTGTTTGGCCGGAACGGGGATAAGATTTGTCATAGCTTCTATCGCATAAGCCACTTCTTTTCTCGCGAACTTATAATACCGATGACGTCCCTGGTTCTCTACACGTAACAGATCAGCCTGCAATAATCTTGACAAATGCATACTGATATTTTGAGGAGATGTATCAGCAGCCATCGCCAGTTCAGTGGCAGTAAATGCTTTTCCATCCATCAATGTCCACATAATCGTTGCCCGTGTAGGATCACCGATCAATGAGGCTATCTGTTTAAATTGATTTTCCATGAAACCATAGTTAAGTGTGGAATGAAGTGTTTCTGTATAAAGCTAGCTTATTTTGTATAATAATATTTCGGAAAATGGTACATGAAAATATTTTATTTCTGCAATCAGAAGTACAGGACCCTTATTCTTTTTATGATCGGATGTTATTAACCGATCCTGTTTATTTTGATAAACAAAATAATATCCGGGCGATCTATTCTTATGCAGGTTGTAAAGAAATTTTTACTAATGCAGCCGCCTGCATACCCGACGTTAACCCGGGCAATAAAAGTGGTTTGAATGAATACGCATTACTGATCAGTAAAAACCTGGCGCGATTAAATGATGGAACCTTTCATGAAATAGCAAAGTATACAGCTTCACGATTATTTGATAGCAGGAAATTGATATCCTTTGCTGAACTATTAAATGGTCTTATAAATGCTTCGGAAAATAAAAAAGAAATAGATTGGATAAATACCGTTGTAAAAAGGTTACCAGTGATCTCTGTATTAAAGAGTTTTGACTTTAATAGATCAGATATTGATTTCCTCACTCATAGCATTCAATACATCGCCCGGTTGATTGCTCCTGGCAAATCAGCAGATGAAATAACCGGTATCAATGAAACGGCAGAAGAGACTTATAATAAAATTGACCGACATATACGCAGCAGTCAATTTTATCAACCCCTCATTGATTCGTTGCAAGAGAAATATAAAATGAGTATGGAGGATGCAGTTTGTTTATGCGTAAGCAATTTTATTGGATTACTTATCCAATCTTATGATGCAGGTAGAGGTATTTTAAGCAATTCTTTATTGCAAATACTTTCTAATAATACCAGTAATAATAATTATTCTGATAAAGATTTTATCCGGCAATCAGTCATCGAATCTGTTCGCTTTGATCCGCCTTTGCATAATACCAGGCGTATTGCTACAGAAGATATCATGCTGGAGAATACATTTATAAAAAAAGAAGAACTCATCCTGGTGGTTATTGCAGCGGCCAATCGTGATCCAAAGCAATTTATCCATCCATCGAAATATGATATCAGCCGGCCCAACAATAAAGAACACCTGACATTTGGAATGGGCGCGCATAGTTGCCTGGCAAACCATTATGCCGTGAATATGGTAACAGAAACACTGTTTCATTTATTTGAAAAATATTCTTCCATTGCCCTTACCAATACAATTATCCAATACGAACCAGCGATCAATGCCCGGTTACCTAAACATTTATTTATTACCCTTACCCCATAAATCATTTTTATGATAGCAGTTATTTTTGAAGTCATACCACATCCTGATCACCGCAATGAGTATTTTTCGATAGCCGCCGAACTAAAACCAATACTGGAAAAAATGGAGGGCTTTATTTCTATTGAACGATTTCAAAGTCTGAATGATCAGGATAAAGTATTGTCGCTATCATTCTGGAAAGATGAAGAAAGCATCCGTCATTGGAGAACCCTTGAAATGCACCGCATGGCACAGGCAAAAGGAAGAGAAACGATTTTTAAAGACTACCATCTCCGGATTGCTGCTGTGGTACGCGACTATGGAATGTTTGACAGAAAAGAAGCACCGGTTGATAGCAGGAATATTTATGGATGAGAGAAGCTAATAACTAATAGCCATTAGCTATTAGCTTTCCTTCTTCCTACCAACAAAATCACCAGCGCCACAAACGAAGTAATCACCATCATCCCTATTACAGGTGCGCTACTTTTTGAGTTGAAGAGACCAATGCTGGCACTGGCTGCACCGGCGATTCCTATTTGCAAAAATCCTAGTAAGGCGGAGGCGCTGCCCATGTTTTTTGTAATGGGAGTCAGGGCGACTGCCGATGCATTGGGATAAGTAAATCCGAGACAACTCAGCAATACAAAAAGTACAGCTATGGTACCGCCTAATCCATACCAGCCTTTTACGGTTCCTATAAAAAAGATAATGGCGATGATAAACTGGCAGATCAATGCTGTTTGAAAGATGCGCTCACTTTTATATTTGCGCAGCAACAAAATATTTAATTGATTGCTTCCGATAAATCCTACTGACAGAAACGCGAATATGCCGCCATACACAGTTGGCTTGACATGAAATATTTCCAGGAATATCACGGGTGACCCTGCTACATAGAGAAATAAGGAAGCGAACGATAAAGCACCTGCCAGGGTGTAGGTATAAAAAACTCTTGTTTTCAGGATCTCTAAAAAAGTAGTTATCATCGGCTTGAACCGTAAAGAAACAGTTGGATCAGGCTTGTGTTTTTCCGGAAGAAAAAAGAATGCTAATAGCAGAATGATTAAAACAATAACCGATAATACAATAAATACAGCGTGCCATCCAAGTGAAGTAATAATAAATCCGCCGGCAGTAGGAGCAAGTAATGGAGACAGGCCCAGGATAAGCATCAGCAGGGAAAAGATCTTTGCACTTTCTTCTACCGGGAAAAAATCACGGACCATTGTCATTGCGTCTACCATGGCCACACAACCGCCTAATGCCTGCACAAAACGGAAAGCAATCAGCACTTCTACACTTTGCGATTGCAGACAACCGATACTGGCTGCGATATAAATGATCAAGCCAACGTACAAAGGTTTCTTTCGACCAAACTTATCCAGCAAAGGACCGTATAGCAATTGGCCTATAGCAATACCAATAAAATAACTGGTAATAGAAAGCGAAACCTTTGCTGTACTGGTATGAAAGTCTTTTG
Source organism: Chitinophagaceae bacterium (assembly GCA_039932855.1). Classification (GTDB taxonomy): domain Bacteria; phylum Bacteroidota; class Bacteroidia; order Chitinophagales; family Chitinophagaceae; genus JAJKIP01. Next base: position 4,462 of record JBDTPD010000145.1, read on the forward strand.
CAATCTGCGAAAAAGCAGGAAGGTACATGTCTATTGAGAAAGGTGTAACTGTTGTCAATGAACCTAAAAGCAAAATGATAAAAAGTCTTCCGGGGTTAGAATTCTTCATGAAATGCAATAATAGGTCAAAATTGGTTTCACGTTTAAAGGTTTAAGGGTTTAAAGGTGTAAAAGGAACTTCACCTTATAAGATAATTCAGAATGACTGTGTCTTTCTTTTACACCTTTAAACCCTTAAACCTTTAAACGCTAAACCCTATAATCAGGCAGTAGCCTTTTTCTCCACAAAATTCATCAAGGCACCACCGATAAAATGTGTCCAGCCTTTTACAAAATTTTCTTTTGCGAAGCTCTTGGTTGGAGGGAATGTTTCCAATCCTTCATGTGTAAGCTTTACCCGCGTTTTTTCACCTTCGGGAAAAAGCTCGAAGCTGACAACAGAGTTCCCGGGTTCACCTTTATATCTCCAGCTGTAAGCAATTTTTTTACCGGTTACAACCTCTGTCACTTTACATAAATGCACGTATTCAAAACCATCGTCTGTGGCAGTAAAGGTAAATTCAAACCCAACTTCCGGTTTGAACTCGGCAAGGTCGAAATACCATTGCTTCATGTCATTCTTATCGGTAATTGCTTTCCATACTCTGGCAGCAGGAGCATTGTATGTACGTTCGATAACAAAAGGTTCCTGTTTCATTTTTTTGATTTTTTTAATGATTTGCGTTTTTGTTTGGCAGGTGGTTCTTTAGCGAGAAAATCTCCCAACGCATCCAGTTTTTTTGTCCAGAATACGCGGTATTGCTCGATCCATTGGGAAACTTCATTGAGCTGTTGAAGCTTTGCTTCACAGTATCGTTCCCGTCCCTGTTGTTTGATCACAATTAGTCCGCATTCAGTGAGAATTTTGATGTGTTTGGAAATAGCCGGCCGGCTGATATCAAAATTTTCAGCTACTGCGTTCAGATTAAGTGACTCCTTTGACACCATGTTAATAATAGCACGACGCGTAGGATCTGCAATAGCCTGAAATACATCTCTTCTCATAGTAAATACGATTTTTGTGTAACCAATCGGTTACAAATATACAGGTAACCGATTGGTTACACAAAAATTATTTACCCCCAGCCCCTAAAGGGGAGTTGAGAAACGTTACAATTGTTTCATTATCACAGGAGCGAAGTAGGTGCCTCTTAACTCCCCTTTAGGGGTTGGGGGCATGCGCTTGCGAGATAAACCAAATATTAAGAATGACATATATCGCCAGCAACACCTGCGCTGCGATCATATCAAACCTGTTCGCCTGTTTGATCTTATTACTCTTAACGAGTTTCAGCGTATAGGTGGTAGCGCCGATGACAGAGAAAATAAAGAACAGCGTAAGCCCATGCAATGTGTCGACGAGTGTAAAGGAAGACGATTCTGGCAATGCAGAATCAATAATATATTTGTTACCGATGACCGCGAATAGAGATCCTACACTTAATCCGAAGCGTGAATCAATCCCATCCGGGTGAATATAGAAGCAGATATAGGCAATCAGGAACGCGATATACATTCCCAAAAACATTTTCCAGAACAAACCAGTCGCATCTCTTTCAATGCTGAGCCTTACTTTGAAAGAACTATACTCTGTATGCGGCTTGGGCATTTTATCATCACCAAAAGCCGTTTCATAAAGTTTTAGCCCGGTAGAGATAGCACAGCTATCGATCTTCCAGCCGCTTAAGGTGAAGCGCGGGTCATAATGTTTTCCGACAGTGTCGGGAACAAAGATCAATGAACGGCTATCATACTGCGAGTTCTCGATGGATAACCGTAGTTTTTGTTTGTCAAATGGGAAATTGCCGATCTTCCAGGTGTCCTTCATCACGCACTGCAATTTCATTTGCATATATACTTTCTCGCCGGTGGTATCTTCAGACATGAACGATTTGGTGACTGTCTTGGCTTGCGGCACTTCGAGGTTATTATAAAAATCAAAGTCCCTGTTCTTGTATTTTAGCCAGAGCCAGAAAGTAACGGTGTATTCTTTTTCTTTAAAATCGATATCGTGAATGCTGGTGATATAAATACCTACACTGACCGTGTCGGGTTTTGGATCCTGCGCTATTGCTGCAAACGGCCTGGCTATTATTGCGACGAGGGAAAGGGCGGAGAAAAGAATGATTTTTTTCATTTGGTATTGCTTCGGATATGAAAGATAGAAAACGAATGATGAAAAAAAGCTATTGGAGGGTCATTTATTTCGAAGGCTTAGAACACGGATGATACGGATTAGATGGATTTACACGGATTTTTTATTCGCTGATCATTGATATTTTAGCCCATGGTTGAAACGAAGAGTGAAAATGCGATTATTAAAAAAGAAATCCGTGTAAATCCATCTAATCCGTGTCATCCGTGTTCAAATATTCTACTTCAAAAAATCTCCATCAATGATCAATAACTTCACACCATTCTTTGTATTGGAACGATGACTGCTTAGATCATCAGATACTACATAGCTCATTCCTGTTGTCAATGTAAATGCTTCGCCGGTTTCTAATTCGCTGATGAATTCTCCTTCGAGACAATACACAACATGTCCTTTCTGGCACCAATGATTTGCAAAATAACCAGGCGAATAGTGCACAAGACGAATACGCAATCCGGGATATTGCAGAGTTTGCCAGGTAGCGGAACCTGTATCACCGGGATGAATTGTTTTTTCTATCGTCGACCAGTCGATCGTTTGAAATGGAATACCTGTCATTCCCCAAAATTAGCTATTGAAGAGAGTCAGTGTTGTTAATTCTTCGCAGGATCAATAAGAATTTTGTATCGGATAAATCGATTCATGTGATTCGCTTTTTTGACACAGAGAGCCACGGAGAAGGCACAGAGAACCACAGAGATCAATTCTATACTGACGAGTACTGTTTGTATCAGCAATAGTGATGTAACTGCCGACTGTAAACTGTAGACTGCCAACTGAACACCTGTCGCAATAGACCTTGATTTTTGGCATACTGGCACCCGGTTTGTGCATTATCGGTTAGGTAATTTGCTGGGGCAAATAATCCTTTTTTTAATCTAAAATCAATGATCATGACAACATCACCAAAGATTCAACATCGAAGCAAGCAGCCATATGCAGCTATACGTACGGATGTGGTAATGGAAAATATTTCCACTGAGCTTCCTCCATTGATCCCGAAAGTGAAAACATGGCTGGAAAAAAATAAGATCAAACCGGTTGGTGGACCATTTTTTCAGTATCTCACCTATGATAATACTACCCGGAAACTGCATGTATCGGTTGGTTTCCCTGTAGAAAAAGAAGTACCAGGAGATGAAAAAATCACCATAGACGCTTTTCCCGAAGGAGATTATGCAGTAGAGAAGTATACCGGTGACTATAAAAATCTGAACAAAGCACATAGGGAACTTGAGTCATGGGCAACCAAAAATGGCTATGACGCAGGGCATCAAACAAAGAATGGTGTAGACTGGGGAAGCCGTACAGAGTTCTATTTGAATGATCCACAAGATGAACCCAATCCTGAAAAATGGGAGACAGAAATAGCATTTTTAGTAAGTAAACAATAGCTTTTCAGAGGGGAAATAGGTAAGGTTGATATAATTTACCAATGAAATTCTGTCATTTCTCCTGCTAAAATTGAACGATTTTGGTCATTTTCCCTATGAGAAACGGGTTATTTGTATACGGGAATACTCGGATGCAATAACCCGTTTTTATTGTTTTCATAGGGAAAATGTGCAGAAATGCACGTTACGTGTAGATAATCTATTTAGTATTAGTCTTAGCTAGTCTCTAGTTATTAACTAAGCTAATAGTACTAGTAGTAGTAAAGATAGTAGTAGA
>JBDTPD010000146.1:0-8267 GCA_039932855.1 Chitinophagaceae bacterium
TAGTTTGTTTAGTATTCGTCTCCAGTTGGTAAATGCTTCTTAAAATTAATTTTTTTTACCCGTACTGGAAAAATTTTAACGCAATTGCCCACGGATTTCCACGTTTTAAATGGTTAAAAATTCATCAATTCATTCACTTTTAACGACGCCTACTTGTATTTGAATGTACTTTTAGCTCCATAATCACACAAACCAAACCAATCATGAAAAGACATTTACCCCTTAGTTTCCTATTGGCGATTATATGTCTCACTGCCAATTTCGCCTCTGCACAATCTGAACTGGCACCTGATCAAAATCCTAATTATACTATCAGCCGCGACAAATACATGAAAATGGCTGACTCCCTGAATGAGTGGCACAGCACTACTCCACAGGAAACGTATAAAGCAATAGACTGGGTTGCCGACAGGGCACAGGCACGTATGGATCGCCGCCAGTTTCGCAGAGATCTCCGCTTAGAACGTGCAAACGGGTATGGTTATAATTATTACCCTGCCTACCGCAGTTCTTACTATCCCCGCAATCATTATACCTATTATGGTAACCATTACCGTCGTCAGCGTTCTCACAATTACTGGTGGGGATTGAATTTCTTTTATCCGTAACCCTACCTGTATCATATAATAAAATCAATTCATTCTTAACTTTTAATTTTTTCTCATGAAAAAAGCTATACTTCTTATAGCCGTTTTTGGCGGCGTATTATTCATCAGCAGTTGCTCAAGACAAGTTACCCGTATCGACCCGGCTGAACAGGTAGATATCAGCGGACGCTGGAACAATACCGATTCCCGTCTTGTAGCAGAGGATATGACCAATACCATTCTGGGTTCACATTGGATCAGCGATCACATGAGTTCCAAAAGCGGACAACGTCCTGTGGTAATCGTTGGTTTTGTTACCAATAAAAGTCATGAGCACATCGACGCAGAAACCTTTGTAAAGGATGTAGAAAATTCTTTCGTTACTACTCAAAAAGTAAGGCTGGTACAAGGTGGTAAAAAAAGAGAAGAGCTTCGCGCCGAAAAAGCAGATCAGCAAACTAATTCCAGCCAGAGCAGTATGAAAAAATTCGGACTGGAGCAAGGTGCGGATTATATTCTACAGGGCTCTATCAATTCTATCGTGGATTCTCACAAAAGAAAGAAAGTTGTCTACTACCAGGCAAATCTTGAACTGACCAACATCGAAACAAATGAAGTAGTATGGATTGGCGAGAAGAAGATTGCTAAATACGTCAAGAATTAAATCGTTTAAAGGTTTAATGGTTTAAGGCGTTCAATGGTTCTGTTTTTTGAACACCCCCTTAAACCATTAAACGATATTAAACCTTTAAACGATTAGTATGCTTCGTTTACGTTCCTATATTCTCTTCATTGCACTAGCTATTATGCTTACTTCCTGCGCCAGTTATAATGCCCAGGTAAGTGATTATTATGGTTACCTGCAACAGGGCGATTATAAAAAAGCAGCAAAGGCATTGGATAAAAACAGGCTGCTGAAAAAGAATCGCAATCATCTTCTTTATTTGCTGGAACGTGGTAAAGTAAGTCATCTCTTGCATGACTGGGAAAGCAGCAATACCTACTTTAATGAAGCAGATGATCTGATGGAAAGCGCCAGGTCTTCAGCCAAAGACATTATGCTCGGCACATTGATGAATCCCATGATGCAATCTTACAAAGCCGAAGACTTTGAAAAATACCTGGTGCATTATTACAAAGCATTGAACTATTTGCAACTTAATCAACCGGAAGAAGCAATGGTTGAAGCAAGAAGGATCAGTCTTCGCACCTATGCACAGGAAGATAAGGTCACTAATAAAAACAAATATTCCGATGATGCCTTTTCATTCACGTTGCAGGGAATGATCTATGAAAAAAACGGCGACATCAACAACGCCTTCATTGCTTATCGTAATGCAGCTGATGTGTATGAAGGGTCTAATGGAAGTTTCTACGGAACATCTATGCCGGATCAGTTAAAGAAAGATGTATTGCGTACAGCAGAACAAAATGGTTTTATTGATGAAAAGGAACGGTATGAAAAATTATTCAATAGTGTTTATACAAAAGAAGAAGCGCCGGAAGGTGGCGAGTTGATTCTTTTTTGGGAAAATGGTTCCGCCCCGGTAAAATCACAACAGGATATCTGGTTCTCTTTATCCAAAGGACAAAGCGGAGGTTTATTCTTTACTGATGCTAATGGAAACTACAATGTACCATTCAATACCAGTATGGGATACAATACCAATTTCAATCTTGAAGACATCCGGAGTTTTCGGGTAGCCTTGCCCAAATATGAAACGCGACCATTGATCTATTCAGGTGCCAGTTTATCATCTAATAACAGTACGTATCAATTGGAAGCTGCGGAGAATATCAATACACTTGCTTTTGCAACCTTGAAAGAACGTATGCTGAAAGAATTGTCTACTACGCTGACAAGACTTGCCGTAAAAAAATTAACCGAAGCTGCTGTAAGACCGGGTGAAAAAAAGAATGATGATAGTAAGGGCAAAACTGATGATGAGAAAAAGAAAGAAGAAAAGAATAGAAATACCCGCGAAGCGCTTGCATTAGGATTACAACTTTTCAATTTTGCTTCTGAAAAAGCCGATACAAGAAACTGGCAAAGTCTTCCGCATACTATTTATTACACACGTGTTCCTTTACAAAAAGGCGAGAATAAAATAGCTTTACGCGTTAATGGTGGAGCATCTTCTTCCAAAGAAATAACAGTGAATGGTGATGGCGGGTTGCAGTTTTTAAATGTATGTACATTAAAATAAACTCTGCTCCTTCGTTTTATTCAAATATTGATTGATCACTTGTGGAAATGCATTGTCAGTCAGCTTATTTATTTTTTCCCATTTCCAATCTTCTGCACTTTTTGCCTTCAACGATAATTTAATGGTTACAAATCTTGCAGCGATTAGCTGATGTGAAAGCTGTTGTTTATATAATGGAGAAAGACTTACTATTTCATATTTTCCTTTTATCAGCCATTCTGTTTTTTCCGCTTGCCTGATAATACTTTTTATATCCTTATCACCATCTGCTTCCAGCATAGGAAATTCAAATAGTTGTTGCCAGATATCTTTTGCTATTCGTTGCCGTATAGCTGTTTGATCTTTGTATTGGAGAATGAAATAATAGAACCAACGATTTCTCATTGCTGTTTTCTTTTCTTTTACAGGAAGTTCATTGATCTTATTATGAAGAAAAGCGTAACAGGTTTTATTAAAAACACAAGTTTGACATAATGGATTTGCCGGTTTACAAATCACGGCGCCAAAATCCATAATAGCCTGATTGTATAAGCCCGGTTGTTTTTTATCCAATAGTTCATCGGCCAGTTGTGTAAAATATTTTTTTCCTTCTGTTGAGTCAATGGGTTTATCAACGCCGAAGACTCTTGCTAATACACGAAAAACATTTCCATCAACAACAGCATGAGGAAGATTAAATGCAAAAGATGAAATAGCAGCAGCAGTATAAGGTCCTATTCCCTTCAATAATTTTATTTCATTATAGTTGTCCGGGAAATTTCCTTTTTTTTCTGTAGAAATATGGCGTGCTGTACTGAGAAGATTTCTGCAACGTGAATAATAACCCAGTCCTTCCCATAGTTTAAACACTTTTTCATCTGTTGCTTTAGCAAGAAGATGAATAGTGGGAAATGTGCTAACGAAATTGTTGTAATATTTCAATCCCTGCTCTACACGGGTTTGTTGGAGGATAATTTCGCTCAACCAGATCTTATAGGGATCTTTTTCGCCTTTCCAGGGCATCTGACGGTTATTTTTCTCCCTGTTCCATTTTAAAAGACTTTTCGAAAAGTCCTTTTTCACCCCCTCAGTACCGTTTTTTGCCATTATTGTGCGCATATCGGGTCTAAATATCTGCCATTTTCAGGAATACCTCCCGAAAGAGCTTACAATTTTTTGGCTATCCTATTGACAATCATATAATTTTGTTATAAATTGGCATTCTTAAACCACTTAAACCTCCACAAAAATGAGAAAAGCTGATCTTGTTAACCAGATATCTGAGAAGACAGGTATTCCAAAAGTGGATGTCCTTGTTACTCTTGAAACTATGTTTAAAGAAGTAAAAGATACTCTTTCTGCAGGTGAGAATATTTACATCCGCGGCTTTGGTAGTTTTATTACCAAGAAGCGTGCGGCCAAGATCGGTCGTAACATTAAAAAGAATATTGCTGTTCATATTCCTGAACATTATATACCTGCATTCAAACCTGCCAAAGAGTTTGTTGCAGAAGTTAAGAAACTGAAAGAAGTTAAGCCAGATGCAGGTCCCGGTGAAGATGCTTAATTCCTGAAGTATAAAATTCCTTTCGCTTTTCTCTATTTACAGCGTAATAATTGAGATTCATAACCCCGACAGCGGTAACTTCGCCATCCAAATTATTAAGAAGTGAAGCAACCGCAGTGGATGACCATCGGAGTAGCGATATTCCTCATAGGGGTCATTTTTATTTTTGCACGTACAGTTCCTGAAAAAAAGATTGTCAGCCCCGCAGCTGCTGATGCTGCTATGTCTATGCCGGGCGAATTGTCTACCGATACTATTCTACAGATAGCAAAGAGTCAGCTTACTGCCGAACAGGCCGGACGCATAACTGCATTGGAAAATACCATTTCCCGTGGCGCTGTTAAACAACAGCAATTGGAGGTCTACCATCAGCTGGCCCATATATGGGGTGATACACTTGGTTTTTTCCCGGTAGCTGCCTGGTACCAGGCCGAAGCAGCAAGATTGGAAAATTCGGAAAAAAGCCTCACCTTTGCTGCCCATTTATTATTGAGCAACGTGCTGAACGGACATGATGGAGAAGCAGCTCTTACCAGGTGGGAGGCCTTACAGGCAAAGGATTTGTTTGAAAGATCTTTGATAATTAACCCGGCTAACGACTCTTCCAAAGTAGGCATCGGCGCCTGCTTTATGTTTGGAAATATTTCACCCACACCAATGGAGGGAATAAATAAGATCAGGGAAGTCGTGGAAAGGGACAGTACGAATGTGTACGGGCAGATGATGCTGGTACAGGGCGCACTGTTCTCAAATCAATTAGATAAAGCGATCAGCCGGTTACATACGATTTGCCGTCTCCAGCCGGATAATACTGAAGCCATATTTTTACTGGCAGATGTATATGAGCGATCTGGAAATAAAACGGCTGCCGCCGAATGGTACCGTGAAAGCCTGTTGTATATCAAAAGGCCGGATGTAAGAGCAGCAATAGAAAAGAGAATTACCGACCTTAAGAAGTAGCCCTTTAACAGGCACTGAAATGAAGAAACTTATTATTAATAAACAAGATTAAAAAATTACTTGAGTATGCCTTGTGGTAAGAAAAGAAAGCGTCATAAAATTGCGACGCACAAGCGTAAAAAAAGACTGAGAAAGAACCGCCATAAGAAGAGGAATAAATAGGTTTAACAGGTTTAATATCGTTTAAAGGTTTAAGGGTTTGAGCAATCGAACCATTAAACCTTTAAACCCTTGAACCTTTAAACGTATTTATATGGACCTTTTCAGTTGACTGGTTGCTTGTCGTACTGGTTTGCACCCCGCCCATAATCTGCAACTCTCTCTGTCCACTGCATTCATGTACGTTTTACCGGCAACCGGTATTTACAGCACTTAGGTGATTATATTATGTAAGCTGTAATGAACAAAGAACTCATTATTAATGCGGCTCCTCAAGGCGTAGAGATTGCCTTGCTGGAAGACAGGAAATTGGTAGAACTGCATAGCGAAAAAAGCGATGCCAGATTTGCCGTGGGCGACCTGTACCTGGGAAAAGTGAAAAAACTGATCCCCGGGCTCAATGCCGCTTTTGTAGACGTTGGATTTGAGAAAGATGCCTTTCTCCATTATACCGACCTGAGCCCCTATGCCCGCTCCCTCCTTAAGTTCACTTCTTTCACCATGGGTGATAAAGGTGAAACAGGAATGGATTTTGGCAAATTTGAAAATGAACCAGAGATTATCAAGACCGGTAAGATCAATGAAGTATTAGGTGGTAAACCAAATATTCTCGTACAGATCTTAAAAGAACCTATTGCCGCAAAAGGACCGCGTCTGAGTTGTGAGATCTCACTTCCCGGCCGCTTCGTGGTTATCACTCCTTTTAATAACATTGTTGCTGTTTCCCGTAAAATACATTCAGCAGAAGAAAGAAAAAGATTGCAGAAGATCGTTGAAGCGATCAAGCCGAAGAACTTTGGTGTGATCGTACGTACTGCTGCAGAAGGAAAGAATACTGCAGAACTTCATGAAGATCTTTCCGCCCTGGTAGAAATGTGGAAGACGATCCAGAAGAATTTAAAAGGTGCCGTAGCTCCTGCCAAGATCTTAAGTGAGCAAACAAAAACAAACAGTATCCTGCGTGATCTGCTCAATGCCGACTTCAACAAGATCGTTGTTAACGATCGCAACATCTTTGCAGATACAAGAAGTTATATTCAACGTATCGCTCCGGAAAAGGTCGATATCATTTCTTTCTATCAGAATGGTTCTACTATTTTCGATTCGTTTGGTATCACCAAACAAGTGAAATCATCTTTTGGAAAAACAGTGAACCTGAATAGCGGCGCTTACCTGATCATCGAGCATACAGAAGCTCTTCATGTAATCGATATTAACAGTGGTTACAAGAGTGTAAGTAATAACCAGGAGCAAAATGCGATGGAAACAAACCTGGAAGCAGCAGAAGAAATTGCGCGTCAATTGCGCCTGCGTGATCTTGGTGGTATCATCGTTGCTGATTTCATTGATATGAAACTTCCGGAGAATAAACGGAAGCTGGTAGAGAAGATGGAAGAATTCATGTCGCCTGACAGAGCTAAACACGCCGTTTTACCTATTTCTAAATTTGGTTTGATGCAGATCACACGTCAGCGCATGAAACCAGAAATGAATATCAATACACAGGAAGTTTGCCCAAGTTGTAATGGCACCGGCAAAATATCTTCTACTTTATTACTGGAGGATGAAATAGAAAAGAATCTTAGTTACCTTATCATTCATAAGCACAAAAATCTTAAGATCGTTGTCAACCCGATCATGTATGCTTATCTAACCAAGGGCTGGCCATGGGCCACCAAGATGGGCAGGTGGAATAAGAAATTCAAACAAAAAACAAGGGTGGAAGCTAATACGGCTTATCATCTGACAGAATACAAGTTCTTCGATCAGCATGATGAAGAGATAAAGCTCTGATCAGAGGTGAAATCTTATTTTTCCCTAGTTCCTGTTTCTCCCACCCATATATATCATTATATACTGTACCAGGGTCACAACGGCAGCCAGTGCCGCTACTACATAGGTCAGGGCTGCCCATTTCAAAGCGTCCTTTGCCTGGGTGTATTCCTGGGCGTTGGTCACATTTGTATGGTTGAGCCAAACCAGTGCCCGGTTGCTGGCGTCAAACTCTACCGGCAGAGTGATGAGGGTAAATAAGACAGTTACCGACATCATAATAATACCGATCAGCAAAACCGTAGGATTGCCCGAATAAGCCATGATCACACCGGCCAGCAATACGAAGTTCACAATACTGGAACTGAACTGTACCACCGGAACCAGCTTACTTCTGAAGTTTAACCATTGATAAGCCTGGGCGTGCTGAACAGCATGTCCGCACTCGTGCGCGGCCACGGCAGCCGCTGCCACACTGGTTCCGCTGTATACTTCCGGGCTCAGGTTGACGGTCTTATTGGCGGGGTTATAGTGGTCACTCAGGAACCCTTCCACGGAGGTCACTTTTACATCATAAATGCCACTTTCACGGAGCATTTTTTCGGCAATTTCACGGCCTGTCAGACCGTTCAAAAGGGGTACTTTACTGTACTTTGTAAACTTACTTTTTAGCACCATGGAAACCAGCATACTGATGACTAAAAAGATCACAGAAACGATCAAAATTGATGGTGTCATTCTTTAAAAAAATATTTAGTTTAAGTAGTTATAACAAACTTGCAGCCAGTTGGATTTCAACCCTTTTTTACGTCGTTTTGTCATTGTTTAAGTTATAACTGGCGCTTTATCGCGCTAAGTAATTCTACCTAGAAATTAATTTTCAATTACCTGATATTCAGATAATTGTAATCGCATTAGTTAATTTCGCCATTCATTAGTTTCAATCAATTTGTCTGATGTTAAGTTATTCACAGCACGAAAAATTTATTTTGAAATCTTATGCAGAATTGTAACTTAGCAATAGAATTTAATGGG
>JBDTPD010000147.1:0-8229 GCA_039932855.1 Chitinophagaceae bacterium
GCAACATCATCGAAAGTGTACAGGGAAAAGTAGCTGGTGTTGACATTGTCAGAACAAGTGGTGGCGCTGGCGCAAATGTCTCGGTAACAGTCAGAGGTAACCGTTCTCTCATTGCCGGTAACTCACCATTGTATATTGTTGATGGAATTCAATACGGAAGTTTCCAGGATATCAACCCGAATGATATAGAATCTATCGAGTTCTTAAAAGATGCTTCTTCTACTGCGATCTACGGATCACGCGGTGCGAATGGTGTAATCATCATCACTACCAAGAAAGGGGCTAATGGTAAAGCGAAAGTTTCGCTGAGCAGTTATTATGGTATTTCGGATGTAGCTGGTTATCCAAAACCAATGACAGGTCCTGAATATGCTAATTTGAAAAGAGAAGCAGCCCGTACAGCCGGCACCTGGCATTCTGTAGCTGATGATCCGTTACTTTTTTCCAACCCCGCTGATCTTGCCGCTGTGCGAAGCGGTGCCTCAACTTATTGGCCCGGTCTGTTGTTGAACAAAGGTTCCCAACAAGATTATGCAGTGAGCGTAGCAGCTGGTTCTGACAAAACAAAAGTTTATTTCTCTTTTGATTATTATAAAGAAAAAGGATTGTTGAACAATGACTATTCCGGTCGTTATACACTTCGCCTGAATGTTGATCAATCATTGACTAATACATTGAAAGTTGGATTGCAAAACCAGGTAGCTATTTATGATCAGAATTTACGTTCAGATGGTATTCTCACAGTAGCAAACAAAGTCATTCCATATTTTAGCCCGTATAATGCTGACGGAACTATACCAAAATTCCCTGGTAATGGCAACCAGGTAAATCCTTTACTGGAAGAACAGCCAGGTGCTTATTTTAATAAAAATAAAATAGCGAGATTATTATCTACCGGTTATGTTGAATGGAAACCGATCAAGGGGCTCAGTCTTCGTTCCAACCTTGGTATTACTACTTCCAACACACGTAATGGTGGTTTCCAGGGAGCTAATACAATCAGCAGAGCATTATCAACAGGATCATTATCCAGTGTAAGTAATTCAAACGGATTTAATATTAACTGGGAAAACGTTATTAACTACCAGAAGAAATTCAATGATCATTCACTTGAGTTGACTGCTGTGACAAGTTATATTTCTGATAAGAACGAAAGCGCTTTCGAATCGGGAACTGGTCAGTTGTTTGCCAGCCAGGTATTTTATGCCTTGCAAAATAATCCGGCCAACTTAACGATCAATAGTGGATACAATGCCAACAAATTAATATCTGGCGCTTTCCGGGTTAATTATAATTATAAATCAAAATACTTGCTGACGGTTACTGGTCGCGCAGATGGCGCTTCAGTATTATCGGCAAAAAATCATTGGGCATTCTTCCCATCTGTTGCAGCTGCATGGAGAATCGTCGATGAAGATTTCATGAGTAAACAACGTCTTTTCAGCGATCTGAAATTGCGTGTTAGTTATGGTGTGGCTGGTAACTCGGCAGTAGGTCCTTATCAAACGCAAAGTGGTTTGATCCTGGTTCCATTCTCCTGGAATGATCAAAGCGCTTTAGCTTATGCATTAGATCCGCAGACAGGTAACCCAGAACTGGGTTGGGAACTTACAGGTACAACAAATATTGGTCTTGATTTCTCCATCCTGAAAAACAGAGTTACCGGTAGTTTCGATTATTATGATTCAAAAACAACAGATTTGTTACAAACCCGCGGGTTAGTACCAAGTTCAGGTGTGTTAAGAATATTGCAAAATATTGGTAAAACAAGAAATAGTGGATTTGAAATTTCATTGCAAACGGTGAACATAGATGCAAAAGATTTCAAATGGAAAAGCACATTCACCTATACACATAACAAAGAAAGAATCGTAGAACTGGTAGGAAAACAAAGTGATATTGGTAACAGCTGGTTCATTGGTTATCCTGTCAATTCATTTTATGATTATCAAAAAGTTGGTATCTGGCAACTCGCCGATTCGGTACTGGCAAAAAGCTTTGGCTACAAGCCCGGTGATATCCGCGTGGCTGACCTCAGCGGTCCGGGTGGTAAACCGGATGGAAAATATGACGCGACCAACGATAGGAAAGTAGTTGGTTCAGCCGTTCCTGATTATTCAATTGGTTTCAGTAATGATTTCTCGTATAAAAATTTCGACCTCAACGTTTACCTGTATGCAAGAGTAGGTCAGACATTTGTTTCAAACTATGCTAACAAATTTGAACCAAATGCTATCGAGAACGGTGCAAGGGTTGATTATTGGACACCGGAAAATCCTACTAATGATTATCCAAGACCAAATGCAAATATCTCAAGAGCTTCCATGCCTTTTGCAACAACCTTAGGCTATCTCGATGGTTCATTCTTAAAGATCAGAAACATCACACTTGGTTATGCATTGCCAAAAGGGGTGTCAGACAGACTTCACGTGAGCAGAGTTCGTGTGTATGTAAGTTTGAAGAACTATTTCACTTTTGCTAAAGTAAAAGACTATGATCCGGAAGGAGCTGGTTCATTTGAACGTCCATTAACTAAATTGGCTGTGACAGGCTTAACCTTCGACTTCTGATAAATAATCTTATTGTCTATTAATATTTTTCAATTATGGATAACAATATAAAAAAACTATTATTCGCCTTTTCAGGGATCATTATGCTTCTTACATCGTGTAAGAAAGACCTGGAAGAATATAACCCAAGTGGATTAACAGGCGCCACTGTCTACAATAAAGCAGCCGGTTTTGATGCATTGGTGAATGCTGCTTATTCCTTTTCCCGTTTCTGGTATGGAAAAGAAGAAGGATATAGTTTGTCAGAGATGGGTACCGATATCTGGACAAACGGTACAGGCGATGTGTTCCCGCAATTAAGTACATACAATAACCTGCAGGGAAGCAATACAGCAGCATTGACATTAGAGTGGAATAATTTTTATGCTGCTATCAATTTGTGTAATACGGGTATTAAAGCAGTGAATGCTGTGGAAGATTACACACCTGCTCAGAAAGCACTACGTGAAGCCGAGCTTCGTTTTCTTCGTGCATTTTATTACTGGCACATTGTAGAAACATGGGGTGGTGTTCATTTCACGCTCGAACCAACCGAAGGTGCCATTACTACTGCTAATAAGACACCGGTAGATACTTTTTACAATCACATATTCCTGGATTTGCAATTTGCAGTAGCTAATCTACCTACCAGCGCTCCTTCTGATTATGGAAGAGTGTGGCAGCCGGTTGCAAAAGCATTTTTGGCAAGAATGTACCTGACACGTGGAAAGAATACAGAAGCAATTGCTATGGCAAATGATGTGATCGCTAATTATGGTTATTCATTACAGCCGAAATATGCTGATCTGTGGAATATGGGTAACCTCAAAAACAAAGAAATAGTCTGGGCTATCGATTATTCAACCATTCTTACTAATAATGACCTGGCGACAAGTACGTTCCCTGGTCACTCACGTGGATCTAATAATGGTCACCTGATGTTCCTGATGGTATATGACCAGGTCCAAACAGCGATCCTTTTACGTGATATTAATAATGGTCGTCCATTCAACAGGTATATGCCTACAAAAGCATTACTGGATATGTACGATGCTAGTATCGATTCAAGGTATGATGGATCTTTCCAGACGGTTTGGTATGCAAATAAAGCTGGTACAGTAGGTGGTAATCCATTCGTTATTGGTGATACAGCAGCATGGACGCCAAAAACAACATTGGATCCTGCATTTATTACCAGCCGCAAGTACACGATCTATGACATTCCTAAAGTATTCAATACAACGACGAATGTTCCGATCCAACGTAAGTTTTATGTTTCGTTGAAAAAATTCAAAGACTCTACGCGTACCAGTGCTGCCGAGGCGCAAAGTGCAAGAGATGCATTTGTTATTCGTTTATCCGAAATGCATTTGATCGCTGCAGAAGCAGAATTTAAAAATGGAAAATCTGACTCTGCTGCTTATTATATCAATATAGTAAGATCAAGAGCTGCACTACCGGGGCATGTAGCCGATATGCAAATAACACCTGCACAGGTAACGCTTGATTTCATTTTGGATGAAAGAGCGAGAGAGTTTGCCGGTGAGCAATTAAGATGGTTTGACCTGAAACGAACGGGAAAATTGATCGATCGCATAAATACTTATAATCCGGATGCAGCTGGTTTTATTAAGCCATTTCATTTGGTAAGACCCATTCCGCAAGGCCAGTTAGATGCGGTCTCCAATAAAGATGAGTTTAAACAAAATGACGGTTATCTGTAAATAAGTCGTCTAACATAGAACAGATTGATGGAGCAGCGTCGCGGAAAAGAAATAAACTTTTTCATTCGCTGCTTCTCAATTTGAAAAATAGCCGGGAAGTCGGTAAGGCGTTAAGAAACGTTTCTTAACGCCTTACCGACTTCCCGGCCAAAAAGCTTAAATATGAAACGTGTATTTATTTTTATCTCCTTTCTCGCATTTACGGGATTTGGTTTGCCTCCAGCTAAAAAAATCAAGGTCTGGCTCATCGGTGATTCTACCATGTCCATCAAAGAAGTAAAAGCCTACCCGGAAACAGGTTGGGGTATGCCATTCCTTAACTTCTTTGACTCTACAGTTACTGTAGATAATCGTGCAAAGAATGGACGAAGCACGCGTTCATTCATGGAAGAAGGATTATGGAAACCCGTAGTAGAAGACATGAAAGAAGGCGATTATGTTTTTATTCAATTCGGTCACAATGATGAAGTGCCTACTAAGAAGACATACACTAAAGAAGAAGATTTTAGAAACAACCTGAAGAAATATATCGCCGATACAAGAAGCAAAAAAGCAAATCCTATATTGCTCACACCTGTTGCCCGTCGTAAATTTGATAGCACCGGTAAAATAGAAGAAACACATGCGGTATATGCACAGATCGTACGTGATGTAGCTAAAGAAGAGAATGTTCCATTGATTGACCTGGCAGAAAAAGGAAAAGCGTTATACCAGCAAATGGGACCTGAGGCATCGAAGTATTTATTTAATTATCTGACACCAGGCGAGCATCCAAACTATCCCGAAGGCAAACAGGATGATACGCATTTTTGTGAATTAGGTGCGCGTAAAATAGCAGAGATTGTTTTAGCAGAAATAAAAAATCTTAAACTGGAATTAGCGTCGCGAATCGTAGCTCCGGTTAAAAAGTAGTACACCCTATGTGTCCTATGTATCTATGTTCCTATGTGGTAAAAAACTTTTATCGGGAAATGTCTTATAAATTGCCTGGCGTAGTTTACCACATAGGAACATAGATACAGAGGGCGCATAGTTTAAAAAATTAGAAATGAAGAAATACTTATTACTATCAGTATTCACGATCATTATTACTAATACCCTTTTTTCACAAACAGCTAATCCCAAACAATACAAGTATGTATTCACTGTTGCCAAAGATGGCAGCGGTGATTATAAATATATCCAGGATGCCATCGACGCCATGCGCGTTTTTCCATTGGAGAGAATAACATTGTACATTAAAAATGGAGTGTACAACGAAAAAATTGAATTGCCAGCTACTAATACCGATGTCACTTTTATTGGAGAAAGTGTAGACAAAACTATTATCACGTTCAACGATTATTCGGGAAGAGGAAAGCTTACTACTTTTACTTCTTATACAGCTAAGATCTCAGGTAACCGCTTCACCGCAGAGAATATAACCTTTGCTAATTCAGCCGGGCCGGTTGGACAGGCAGTCGCGTTATTTGTAGATGCAGACAAAGCCGTATTCAAGAATTGTAAGTTCCTCGGTAACCAGGATACCATTTTTGCCTCCGGCGAAAACTCAAGGCAATACTTTGTTGATTGCTATGTAGAAGGAACAACTGACTTTATTTTCGGTCCGTCTACTGCTGTTTTTCAGCGTTGTATTATTCATTGTAAGACCAATTCATTTATTACCGCGGCCAATACAACGCCCGGTAAGAAATTTGGATTCGTATTTTTAGATTGTACTATCACCGCAGATTCCGCAGTCACCAAAATGCATCTCGGGCGACCGTGGCGCGCACATTCCAAAACTGTTTTTATGCGTTGTCAGTTGCCAGCTCAAATTGTGCCTGCCGGATGGAACAACTGGTCCGATTCCAATAATGAAAAGACAGCGTTCTATGCAGAATATAAAAATACTGGTCCCGGTGCTGATCGTTCCGGAAGAGTAGCCTGGAGCAAAGCGTTGACAGATAAAGAAGCAGCGGAGTATACATTGTCTAATATTTTCTTATCAGCTAATTCTTTTACAGATAAAGATTGGTTTGATAAATATTTTTCCACGCAAAGTCGGAAAGAGGAAACGCAAAGAATACAATAAGACTTTGCGTCTTTGCGTGCTTCCTTAGCGCCTTTGCGTGAAACAAAAGATCAAAGCGTTTACAATGAATAAAAAAATAGTTCTCACATTTATTCTTTCTTCTCTCATTGCCATTTCTTATGCACAGGATTTTATTCCAATATGGCCAACAGGAAAGAAACCCAACTCCAATGGCAAGGCCATAACAGATAGTCTTTACAATGATCGTATCTGGCGCGTCGCTACACCTGGCATATATACATTCATTGTACCCAAACAAGAAAACAACGGTTCCTCTATATTAATCTGTCCCGGTGGTGGCTACGAACGTCTTTCTTATCTCTACAATGGATTCAATCTTGCAAAATGGTATAATAGTATTGGAGTAAATGCTTTTATTCTTATCTATCGGTTACCTAATCAGCAGGATCTGAAGCAACGTGAACTTGCTCCTTTACAAGATGCTCAACGTGCTATGCGCGTGATAAGAGCCAATGCAGTGAAATGGGGATTGAAAACAGATAAGATTGGTGTGATGGGTGTATCGGCAGGGGGACATGTGGCTTCTACATTGGGAACACACTTTACCGATGTAGCTGCTATCGGTGATGCATTGGATAGTCTTAATTATCACCCCGACTTCATGGTATTGCTCTCACCTGTGATCAGTATGGGAATATATGCACACCCCGGAAGCAAAAAACTTTTTCTGGGAGCAGATACTACTAAGGCAATGATTGATCTGTATTCAAATGAATTACAGGTAACAACTGCCACACCACCTGCATTTATTGTACATGCATATAATGATAGTACCGTAAAGGTCAGAAACAGCGTATTGTTTTATGAAGCATTATTGGATAAAAGGGTAAATGCCAGTATTCATATTTTCCCGCATGGCGGACATGGTATTCGTATGGACGAAAATCCAGGTTCTACTGATCTTTGGTTGGACCTGTTGGAAGCATGGTTAAAAGAAACCGGGTTTGTAGTTCCCATTCCATTTAAATAAACCCTATGAGAAATTAAGAATTATGAGTTATGAATTATAGGGAACTCATTCATAACTCATAATTCTTAATTTCTCACACATAGAATGAATAAATGCTTATGAAAAGAATCTTGCTTATTTTATTTCTCTTTTCGTCTTTTGTAACATCAGCACAAAAAAGAATTACTGTGTCTGCAGATGGTAGTGGGAATTATAAAACTGTACAAGCAGCGCTTGATGCAGTTCCATTAAAGAATAAACTACCCATTATTATTTTTATAAAAAATGGAACTTACAGGGAGAAACTACATCTCGATTCAACAAAAAATTTTGTAACGATCATTGGAGAAGATAAATTCAAAACCATTCTTACCTACGATGATCATCCCGGAAAAGTTTCTTCCAAAGGAGATAGCATCAACACCCGGTCATCCTGGAGCTTTTTGATAAGAGCAAATGATTTCACCGCTAAAAATATCTGCTTTCAAAACGATGCTGGCTTCACTGCTGGTCAGGCAGTAGCAGTAGAGTCAGATGGTGACAGAGCCGTGTTTCTTGATTGCCGCATTATCGGTAACCAGGATGTGTTATTTACCAACAATGAAAACAGTCGTCAATATTATCAGTATTGTTACATAGAAGGAACCACAGATTTCATTTTTGGATCTGCCACTGTGTGGTTCGAGCAATGTCATATTCATAGTAAGAAGAACTCACACGTTACCGCTGCTTCTACGCCGAAGGAACATTTGTTTGGATATGTATTCAACGAATGTATTCTCACTGGAGATACTTCTATTCATAATGCATCATTGGGTCGTCCATGGCGACCATATGCCAACGTTGCTTATATTCATTGTTTCATTGGTCAGCATATCCGGCCAGAAGGGTGGTCCAACTGGAACAATACAG
>JBDTPD010000148.1:0-8198 GCA_039932855.1 Chitinophagaceae bacterium
GAAAAGCTATCACTCACCTGCACGAAGATGGGACCAAGATGATCTTTGAAAGCAGTGACGCCGCGCAAGAATTCATTGGAGATAAAATCTTTTCCTTTCAAACTACCGAAGTGTGTAACACCTTTGTACATTTTTGGACAAAAAAGAAAATCTTTCCCTTTTGCTTTCTCGGCCCATTTGCCAACACCCGTTTCACCATATATTTTATAGTGCGTTGCATTCAGTTCAATACAATTATAATGTTCTACATAGTGTTGAAGAAAATCCTTTTCCTTTGTTTTCGGTGGGTATATCTTCCCCACCCATTCTGTACGACCCCATTTAGCACAACCAACATATACTTTCGGAGATTTTAACGCCTTGCCTTTTAATGTCTTTTTATTGTCAGCAGGTTCCGCTGGTAATGAAAAATCAACTTTCTTCAAGTCTGTCTCTGGTACACGGCCGAATTCCATATAATTTATTTAAAAAATGAAATTAGGAAAAGCTGGCGAGCTTTCCACATTTGGCCGGCAGGGCATAATCCTTGTTGCAGTTTCTATGGATGGGATTTTATTTATTAACCTTAAAATAAAAAATCATGGATAAAAATAAATTGAAAGGAAAAAAAGTGGCGATCCTGACAGAAAACGGTTTTGAAGAAATAGAACTAACCAGTCCTAAAAAAGCACTGGAAGACGCTGGTGCTACTGTACATATCGTATCGCCTCAACAAAAAAAAGTGAAAGGATGGAACCATGATCATTGGACCATTGAATTAAAGGTAGATGTACCAATCGAAAAAGCTGATCCTGATGAATATGATGCACTGGTGTTACCAGGCGGTGTGATCAATCCGGATCAGTTAAGAAGAAATGAAGACGCTGTAAGTTTCGCGAAAACATTTTTAACAGAAGGAAAACCTGTCGCAGCTATTTGTCATGGTCCGCAGCTGCTAATTGAAACAGGATTATTACAAGGTCGTCAAATGACTTCCTTTCATTCAGTGAAAACAGATCTTAAAAATGCTGGCGCTGTTTGGATGGATAAAGAAGTGGTAGTAGATAATGGATTAGTAACAAGCCGTAGCCCGCAAGATTTGGAAGCATTTAATAAGAAAATGCTGGAAGAAATCCGGGAAGGAGTGCATTCTCCGGTTTAGGATTCATGTACGTTGAAAATTAAAAGCTGAAGGTTGAATGGATGTCTCACTATGTTAGACTGTTCCTTAAACCTTCAGCTTTTCAACCTTCAACTAGTTATTTATTTAACATCAAAACTGCTCGTTGTATACACAAACTCTCCGCTTGCACTCATTCCTTGCACAACTACCACATACTTTCCAGCCAGATCTGATGAGTAAAATTTGATCGATGCTTTTCCATCTACTGAAGTAGTAATAGATGGCGACCATAATAAAGTATTTCTGAAATCAGGTAAGCGGCCTTCTATTTGTTCCTTATTGGAATATACAGGAGAATAAAATTCTCGTTGCAATTGCAATCCCGGATAATCAATCGTCACTAATCCTGGATCAAGTTCAAATCCGTCAAATACACCATCATAAGTGGTAAAACTCACAACGCCATCAAAAGCACTTGGACCGATCACATAACGGCTCCTGATCACTTCAAGTTTTTTTACATTCAAAGGATTATATTGAAATATCTTATTCACGTTACTGATAGGTACTCCATCGAGCAACACGAGCGGATCATTACTATAAAAATCACTGGCATATTTATTAAATATTTTGATAGCAGGCTTTCCTCCTTTCACACCCACTCCTATTTCCATCACATACTCTCTTAACACTTCTTCCATTGTTGGGAAACGTCTGTAGTCGTCCAGCATATAAACTGCTTCACCCTTACCAAAGAAAGGCAGGGTGTCACTAACATAGGGTTCATTAAAATTTCGTAAGCTATCTGCCAGGAATACATTCTGAGCCTGCATAGCAATGCTGCGTTTCAATATCTGCTCTTTTTTATCTTCCGTAACAGCGAAACGGGAATAATCCGGAACAGATGGAACAAGGTAAGGTTTTAGAAGTTCCAGCCATAAGGAATCGCCGGACATGATCTGCGGTATCACTTCTTTATTTCCATAATAATCTTTCACTTCAAAACGCACTACTCCCTGCTTGTCACTTTGCGAAATATAAAAACCGTATACATGTCCTGTTATTGATAAACTGGCATTAATACCAGCTACAGGCTTGTTATCACTTTTTCTCCTAACAATTCCTGTGACCATTTGTCCATTGAGGTCTGGTAAATATTTAATGAATGAATTTCCTCCTTTCAATATATTCTCCCAATTAAATCTTCGCCATCCCTGCGTAAGCATAAGATTATCGGTTGCAGCTTTGACATCGGCATCATCAGAAAAATAATAGGCTGGTGATTCAACAGTTCCTGACAAGTCAGAGGTTAGCCACATATAATTAATGATCGTTGATTCATTTATTGATTGCAATGAATCGAGATAAAAAACGGAGGCAGAAAGATCAAGAGGTTCCTGTTTACCAGTTGTACGTTGTGCACTTATATCAAGATCAACCTCCTGGCGCTTTTGATAAAGGCTACGATCAGTTTTTGTTTGCAGTGAAATAATATTTGCCGGCGGATTATAAAAAAGCCTTTCACATAATGGAGATCCTTGTTCATTAAAAAGTGTGATCTGTGCGACGCCTTTTGCTAACTTGTTTTTATCAATAACAAAACTGACACTGGCGTCGTCATTGATCCCAGCATTTTCCGCAAATTCCAGAACCTGCTTTGTATGAACAGCCAATAATATGCGAACACTATTTCCTTCGCCGGGCATTTTTTTCCTGTGAACAACTACATTTATCTGATCATTACTATTTTCTGTCACACTTATTCCATAGCCATACTCAAAAGCATCTGGTAATGGTTTACTGATAGATGTATCCGGAAGCACAATGATTGCCTTATAACTATCTCCTGAAACTGGCTTGAAATTGAAATGCCCCATTCCAAACTTCAGTGGCTCGAAAGCAGACACCGTATCGTTATTCTTATCAACTATATATCCTTTATAAGAAGAGATGCCAACACCGGTTTTCTTTACCATAAATCCGAGCTTGCTTTCAACTCCATTTACCAGATTTCCCCCTTCGGGAAAAAAATCAATTGTAACAGGATATGTAGTTAGGGGTGATATAGGTTCAGGAGATTTAAGTGTATTCAATACCGCTATCTTTTTCTCAAAAAAAGAAGTAGAATCAAAATTTCTCATCCAGCTTGTGTATGCGCGCACTGTATAATAACCGGTATTTAAAGAGGCAGGTAAATAAAAAGAGCCACTGTTTTCATCATGTGCCAGGGAAATTTTCCCCTGTAATACCTGTTGCCCTTTATCGTTAATAACCTCAGCATAGGCAACTTTACTTAATGCACCTGGTCTGTGAGAATTTCCGTCAACGTAATAAATTTTAAACCAAAGTATTTCTCCCGAGAGATAAAATTCTTTGTCAGTATGAAGAAATAATTTTTCCTGTACGGCCTTACGTGAATATGAAGTAAATGAATCTGTAAATGACACGACTGTCACCTGCTGAGAAAAAGCAGCTGATTGCCACAGCATGACAACAGATAAAACAACGATAAGACGATTAACAAACCTGTTCATAATTATTACCAGTATGATGGTTTAAGTTTTGTTCCACCCCGTGTTCTGCAATCCACGCAACCATCCGTTGATCCATAATATGTAGGGGGAAAAGGATTGTATGCATAAGGCATATATAATCCGCCTGAAAAAAAGACGCGAATCGAATCGGGATTATCAGGGACTTCTTTTGTCTCACAAAATTGCCGGAAGTCCCAGGGAATATGATTGAAGAAAACGCGTTTTTGTTGAATAGTGGACGCGGTTACATAGCCAATTACAAATAAAGTTGGATCTGTCAGGCATTTAATATTTCCTGTTAGTTCAGAAGGCAGTGGTGTGAACAGGCCACCAACTTCTTCTGTATTTCGTTTTAGCTGCTCGTAAAAATTATATGCTTCGCGGTCAAGGGCATATTGTTTTGCCAGTATACTGTAGCGAACTGATAGTTTATCACTACCAGAGGGGATGTCGACCAGCTTGGCTTTATAAATAACGTCATTCTGTAAACGAATCGAATTAGCCAATCGAATAGATGTAGCTGTAGCATACTTCCAGCATTGATAAACATCTTCAGACGGAAGGTTACGGGGTCTGATCCCTCCATTCTCATAAATATATTGGGAGTAGAAGTACGAATTAATCTCCCATGTCTCATCATATTCCCAACGATAATAACGGGTAGCATTAGCAGGGTCAGATGTATTAACATAGATAGTTGCTCCATCGGGCGTTCTATCTAATCCAATGCTATCGATAGGCGGAGTAACGCGCGCTGTTACATAATCGGAGAGATATTCTTTACCATCAAACGTTTGGATCCGGAGCCTGTATTTAGTGCCAATAGTAAGATTAAGATTATTAGAATAATAATGTCCGCCGCCGATATTATTCAATATCCCTGCAGAGTTATCTTCGCCTTCTACAATAACATTTGCATTTGCTTCTACTTTTACTGATTGCGGATCGGAAAGCTTTAATGTTTTTGTTAAAAAAACATCTGTAGAATCAGGACCAGGATTCAGGTTGGCTTCAACAACCAGGAAAGATTGCTCCAGCGATTTTACCTTGGGGTCATATTGCTCCCGGCAACCGGCAGCGGCAATCATGATCAGCAGTAAGAATAAATATTTTCCTTTCATATCAGAAACTAATATTAAAGTTGATAAAAGGGATCACGCTTCCAAAAATGGAAAACTTATAACCATTAATCAATCCATTCTCCGACACATAATAAACTGAGTATGGATTTTTTCTTCCAAACAAATTATAGAGACCGATGGTCCATGAGTTATGTGTCTTCTGATGTACCTTATAATTACCATCGATATTCATAGCGAAGTCTGTCCGGAAATAATCGGGGATACGATAAGCGTTTCTATCAGAATATAACACGCGTTGTGAACCTGCATAATAATATCTTCCTACCGGAAGCGTAATGGGCCTGCCGGTACTATATGTACTATTCAATGACAAACTGAACCGGTGATTTACTTTGAAGTTGGCTGTCAGTGTTACATCATTTGGTTTATCATAATTAGCCGGATAATAACGACCATTATTTACCAGCGGGCCTTGCGTTGTATCATACGCTTGTAATAAAATCCGTGACCATGTATAGCTGATCCATCCGTTGAGTTTACCAACAGTTTTCTTTAGCAATACTTCTACACCATATGCTTTACCTCTTGTTCTGATCACTTCTGTTTCTACAGTATGATTCAATAAAAGAGTAGCCCCGGGTTTATAATCCAGGTAATCCTGTATTTTTCTATAATAAACTTCTACGGATGTCTCGATGGTATTTGATCGAAGGTTGCTATATACACCAAATGAAACCTGTTGACCTCTCTGCGGGCGGATATTAGCATCGCTAAGTTTCCACGTATCGGTTGGCGCAATAATAGTAGTGTTCGACAATAAATGAATGTATTGACGCAATGAATTAAATGCCGCTTTCAGCGAAATGACATTTGAAAATGCATATCGCGCAGAGAAGCGAAACTCCGGCCCACCATATGTTTTAATCATCTTACCATTACCGTATTCTTTTGTACCCTGGAGATTATTTGGGGTCAATGGCAATCCCGGTGCATAAATTCTTACTTCCTGAGGACCGAGGTAGTTATACATTGAATAACGGATGCCGCTACTGATTGATAACTTCGAATTCGGATTATACCGGTGCGTAATATAGGCGCCGCTTTCCTGCGCTTGCTCATTAGCTACTTTATCCGGCGTTACAAGCGATTGCTCCCCTATCGGATTATAAAAACCAGGATTGAGTTTATAACGGATCGTACTTACTCCAAAATCAAATGAATGTTTTGTATTCAGAAAGTATTCAAAGTCTGTCTTAAAATGCAACTGCTTTATATCAAATCCCAGTTTGAATGCATTGACCTCATTCTTTTTACTGGTAACATCGTATTGATACTGGTCGTAACCCAATATTATATTGCTCGACAGCTTGCGGTTATAATTATGTTTCCATCTTACATTCATATTGCGGTTACTATATCCATATGTCGTATCGCTTTCTAATGCAAAATGATCATCGCTGAAATAACCGGTGAAATAAATATGGTTGCTACTATCAAGCCGGTGATCAAGAAGAAAATTAATATCGTGAAAAGAAGCTTTACTGTCTTTGTATTCGTCTGGCAATAAATTCAATAACCAGTTAGCATATGTAGTACGTCCGGCAAGTATAAATGATGTTTTATTATTTCCTAATGGTCCTTCGATATTAAAACGGCTGGTGACTAATCCAATACCCGCAGAACCAGTGATCATTTTTTTATTTCCTTCACGACCGCTTATATCCAGTACGGAAGATAACCTGCCGCCATATTTTGCAGGTACACTGCTTTTATATAATTCAATGTCTTTGATTACTTCCGGATTGAATGCAGAGAATAAACCAAAAAAGTGAGACGGGTTGAAGATTGTAGCGTCATTAAATAAGATCAGATTCTGATCGGCAGATCCACCGCGCACATTAAAACCGGTACTCGCTTCTCCTACTGTTTTAACGCCGGGCAAACTGGTAATAGCACGCAATACATCTGCTTCACCAAAAACAGTAGGGATCCTTTTGATATTTTCAATCGTTAATCGCTGTACCCCCATTTGCACCGTTCTTACATTCACTGTTCTTGCACTGGATATAACTACTTCTTTGAGTGTTCTTACTTCTTCATCCATGTCAACATCGAGCTTTCCTCTTGTAAAGACTTTTAATTGCAGGCGGCTATCTTTCATTCCAATCACACTTACATTGAACAGATGCGTTCCTGTTCCCAGATTCAATGTATACCGGCCATCCATATCAGTTGTTGCACCATATACACTATCGACAGATACAGTAGCATTGCTAATAGGCTCACCTGTTTTTGAATTGCGAACGTATCCTGTTATAATCACGGAACCACTTTTCTGATCTTCTTTTTTCCCTATCTCTACGATCTTGTCTGTATTTAATCTATTAGTTTTTCGTACTTCAATATCGTAATCCGCAACGGAATCTGTTGCTTGACCAGCGCTTCCATCATTTTTTGTATTAAAAAAACCTTTGGGCAGTTCTGTAGCGATAAGAAGTTTGCGGGTAATATAAATGTTCTTACTGCCATCATCGGTAGAGAACCGCAGATCGGTTCCTTTAAATGCTTCCTGTAATACCTCTGGTAGCGTTTTATCTTTTACGCTCAATTGTATAGTGAATGAATCCAGTTGTACAGCATCGTAGTAAAATTTATATGAAACCTTTTTTTCCAGGCGGGAAAAAAACTCTGAAAGTTTTATATTGTTAAACTCGTCAGTAATTTTTTCATTGTCACTAACCTGCCCATATGTGGCGGATGCAAACAGCAAAAAGATTGGTAACAATAAAACGATGTTTTTCATACGACAATATCACAAGCGGTTATAAAATGCAGTTACAGTAGCTATCGCAGGCTCCAGGTTTTTATGGAATTTTATTTTATTAGCTGATATAAACTGCTGAACTTCTTTTTTATGATCCTTACAAAGGCTTAAGAGATCATTTTTATTATCTATGGAATAAAACTTCCCATCCTTCTCAACATGATACTTTATTTTTTCTTCAAATCTTCTTATGAGCGTGGTACCATCGATGATTTCTTTAAGTGTCTTTACGTTTCTTTCATATGCCGTCAATTTACCTTTTGCTAATATTTGATAATACCCTATTTCTGGAACATTCCGGTCCGTCTGCTTTTCCAGGCGGATAAATTGCATTCCAGCATAAGAAAATTCTTTTACCCGCTGACGAAATAAGCTGATGAATATACCTGTTGATGTATCAGCAGTAACAATGAGTTGGTCAGCCACTGTTTCATATTTCATCCAGATATCGTTATACACGACATCATCAAACAGGATAGTTCCTTTTTCCCAGGTATTTATTTTATAAAAAGCGTTTCCTTCTATCAGCGAAGAATAAAAATAATATGCCGCTAGCAAATTTCAAATCGTTTGTTTTTCTTTTATAGAGATGCAAAATTCAAAAAATTCCATAAACATTTCGTCGTGGTTGAAGCGACTCATGCAGAAATGATACC
>JBDTPD010000149.1:0-8197 GCA_039932855.1 Chitinophagaceae bacterium
CATTAGTACAGCTTATCCGACGAGTCTCGCCAGAATACTGAACATAATAGTTGAATGTCCAAAGCGGACTCGTCGGCAATAAGTAGCTACTGATATAAGCTGATTTGCGAAGCGTCCTATCACGACGAGTTCCCCGGTATATTGCTAATTTAGTTACTCAAGCCGGGAGACTCGTCGGAGAAAGTCTCGTCCATTCACAAAAAAAATATCGAATGGCAAAGTGTATTCACTTCATCATTCGATATTCCTTGTTCCGTGCCTGCCTACCGGACAGGCAGGTTCGATATTCAATTCTCAGTTCCTCTTTCGTCTATTCATCATTGAACAACCCGGATCATCCCCGCACCATTATAAGAATGGTATTCTCCATTATACATCGCATCTGCACTCACCGGTCCCATTTTATAATTACCCGGTGACACCGCTCTCACTGCATAATAATATACCTGTTTATTATAGTCCGCATCTACAAAGAAATGTATCCGGTCATCTCTCACATCCAATGCCGTTGGTGTTGATGCATCTTTGATCCATTCCATTCCCGGAATCTCTTTTGTCCGTGGATTTTCTATTTCAAAACCAGCGGGCAACAGATCCGTGATCACCACATTCTCGATCGGCGTAGAGAATGAACGCTCTAAGGTGATACCAATAATGATCAGGTCATTCTGTTTGAATGTAGTTGTGTTAAGCGCATTGCCAAACCGATCATAGAAACGCTTCCTTACTTTCAGGTAACTATCTTCTTCTTTATATGCACCGCTTGCGCTGATACCTTCCGCCTGCCACGAATAATATAAGCGACCAGTTCCCGAAGTAGTGATCTCGATATTCGTTCCTTTCAGTGCATTCATATCCCCTCTCCAGTTACCGCCATCTACTTTCGCTACTACTTTACCATTCACTTTGATCTCTGCCGTAGCAGTTGATTGATTCGCAGCACGAGCGTGTTTACCAATAGCAAGAAAAGCAAACGCTCTTTCCTGTGTACTCAACCAGCGGCGGCTTTTCAATTTGTCAGCCACATGTTTGATCATCACTGGTATCTGCGCATTTCCCGGATCTACATCGATCAGCGCATTCAATGAGATAGCCTCATCACGTACATCAGAATAATAACTGCCACCAGTCTGTGGTACTGATTCTTCGCCGGCAAAGGCAGAAGGCAACATCGCTGCGTAAGATTTCTTATCTCCTGCAATCGCATATGCCGCTGATAGCAAATAACGGCTGTCAAGCGCCAGTACTTCCGGTTTCTCTTTATAATAATTCATCGATGATACATTGCTTCTTCCCGCAAGCGCCAGTACATACAATCCATACGCTACTTCTTTCGGCGCGATCTTCTTATTCTGATCCCTGTTATAATAATAAGTTATCAGTTCTTTATTCTTTAACCGGTTATTGATGTACACCAGCATCGTTTCCAGCAATCCATTGTCTACATCAAAGCCAGCTTTTCTTGCTTCCAGTAAGAAATGCGCCGAATAGATCGTCGACCACCAGTCTTCTGTTCCACCACCATCCCATAAGGTAACGGCCCCGCTATACAATTGACGCATCTTTATCTTACGGATCGCCTCCATGATATTTGTATTGGCATTCACTTTATTCTGTGCCTTATTCAACTGCATCATATCGGCAATATCTCCATAATACAATTGCGGGAACGCAGCTGATACTGTTTGCTCGGTACAACCATAAGGATACTGCACCAGGTATTTCAGATGCTCGCCCAATTCTAATACTGGTGAACGACCTACTACCAATTCATAATTGCTACTACCAGGAATAAAATCACTCAATCCAATATTTATCTTTTGTGTACTTCCGCCTGTCACTGATCCGCTGCCTGTTACTTTCTGCAACGTAGATGGAGGACGAACAGAAATTTCTGTTACATCCGTGAATTTTTCTCCCAAACCATTTATCATCACCGTCACTTTTCCTACATTGATCGTTGGATCAGCAACGATCCGGAAATTTGCCCTGCCTTCACTTTTTGCACCCAGGCTTACTGAGCTCGTACTTTCTCCTACTACTTTCAATGGTCCCTCTACTTTCAAAC
This sequence comes from Chitinophagaceae bacterium, assembly GCA_039932855.1. Taxonomy (GTDB): domain Bacteria; phylum Bacteroidota; class Bacteroidia; order Chitinophagales; family Chitinophagaceae; genus JAJKIP01. Next base: position 2,069 of record JBDTPD010000149.1, read on the forward strand.
TAGCAGAAACAGAAGTAGCATTAGCAGTTGTATTACTCACTGTCACCGGTACATTCACGGTATCACCCGGACTTAAAAATCTTGGTAACGCAGTACTGATCACAATAGGATCAGCTACTGTCATTGTATTATCAGAGGCGCCAAAACTTTCACCTTTATATGCAACAGCCATTAAACGCAATTCACCACTGAACTGCGGGATATCAAATTCAAATTCTGCTTCACCATCGCTACCCGCTTTCTTGATACCGCTCCAGTAGCTCACCACTTTTATTCTTTTCGCCGGCATTGGGTTCACACGTTTAGACATATCCAGGTCACCATCACCACCGGTACTACTGAGCATCGCTCTTACTTCGGCAAATAGCAATGGATAAAGATCGAACCCATTTACTTCTAATGCTTTTTTCTGATAGAAATAGCCGTAAGGATCAGGTGTTTTGAAATCACTGATCTGCAATACGCCATTGTCAACAGCAGATAGGGTAACAAAACTTCCCGGTGCTGCTTTTACTTTCACCGTCTGATGAGTCTTTGATCTTACTTCTTTCTTTGCTACGATCTCTACTGGTATCTTTCTGCTCTTTTCTTCTACCGTTATGTTTTGGAAACCATGCGCCACTGTCAATGGAATATCTGATACTTCGTGTGGTTTGATCAATGTTGCCGTGATATATGCATTCGGAACATCTTCACCAGCCAGTTTCAGATCCAGACTTGCAGAGCGATTAGCTACATCAAGATATTGCCATGATAATACGTGATCCGTTTCTACTGTCACCAGCATCTTTCCATTGAAAGGTGTCTTGAATAATGCTTTTACACTTTCGCCGGTGAAATAAGATTTCTTATCGAGTTGTATTTCAATATTACCTTCTGTACTTACTTCAAAGGAAGTATTGTTACCACCCCAGCTTCCATAGCTATAAAAACTCCGGCTCACATAACTACCTGCACCCGGACGATAGATCTTTACTTCATAGTCACCGGGTGAACGTGGTACATAACTATAGCTCGTAGTGTTACCGCTTACTTTCACGTTGCTTTCGATCATCAGCTTATCATCCTTCTGTGATTCATACCGGAAGTAGTTACCGCTTTTCTTCAGGATTGTTTTGTATTCATGCTTTATCACTTCTACACGTGCCGTTGAGCTAACAGCTGCGCCATCCTTATTTACTGCTACCAGGTCAAACTTCACTGCCTGGTTAAGTGGATAATAATAGTACCAATCTCTTTTTACTCCAAAGAAAACATCCTGCGTAAATACATCTACCGATGCACCACGGCTTACCGGGCGACCAGTTTCATCAAATACGGTGGTATAAAAATTTGTTTGCAATACACCTTTATTCGAATAGTCAGCCGGTACATCATATTGTTCTGTTGCATTTCCCTGGTCATCCGTCTTACCTTCTTTTACTACTTTATCAAAAAAGCTATTCTCATTGGCGAGACTGAAATCATAATCACTGAATTTTTCCGGGGAAAAATATTTCTGCTTCACCTGTATCTCTGTTTCATAATTGCGATTAGCTGCCGGTGGTCCGAAAAAATTCATCGCATTAATCGATAACGTTGCTGATTCCCCCTCACGTAAAAATTCTTTACTGAGCTTTGTATTCACACGGATACGATCCGGTACAAATTCTTCAATAGAAAAACTTTTAGATGCCAGTAACACATCAGTTGAAGTATATACTTCCAATGTATAACTGCCGGTAATCGCAGAAGTAGCAATATCGACACTTCCTTCTACTGAACCTTCTTCATTCAGACTTTTACGGAATGAACGCAGTTCTTTGCCATTTGGCAATAAGAATTTTAATTTCAATGGCACATCACCCGGTGCTTTCCATTTACGGTCGCGGATGATCACAGAGAAGTTCACCGTTTCACCCGGGCGATAAATATCCCGTTCTGCATATACAAATGCATCGAATCCACTTGGGTTATTTCTTTTTCCTCCAACTTCAAATCTCGAAGTATTGACCCTTGTATTGTTAAAAGGAAGATAGTTGAAGTCATCACCGGTTTTTGCAATCACCATCGCTGGTTTAAAACCTTTGAAATCTCTTTTGCTATAGGGTATTTCCGCTACACCTTCGCCATTGGTAGTACCAGTACCGAGTAATTGGTTATTCGCTGCGTATACGTTTACTGTAACGCCATCAACAGGGCCGGTTGTTTTAAGAGAATTGGCAAATACAAATACTTTATCCTCTCCCTGTTTAGCAATCAATCCAATATCTGATAAAGAAATGAAACGACTGTCTTTTACCCAATAATCATTGGTAGAGCGAATGACTACATGATAAATACCTTTGAACTCAGGCAACCTGTCTTCAAACTGCGAGAAATTTAGTAATCTGCCACCGCCGCTCTTTGGCAATGAACGTGTATCGATTTCTTTTTCAAAAATTACATCACCGAGCAGTGCACCACTGTAATCATCGGATCTTCCACCTTCATAATCGCCTTCTTCATTATAATTGGCATATTCGGCAGAATTGTTAGTTTCCTGTGGTTCATAACCGTATTGCTGTGCCATCAACAGGTTGTTCTCATAGATCTTTGACACGATCACTTTCACCTTTGCCACATTTGTGATCTGCACTTCAATATTCTTTCCACCTCTTTTTGATAAATAAACTGCTTTATTATTGGTAAAATTGATACCTGCTTCCAGTTCACCAAAAGCAATATTGCCATCATAATCTTCTTTCAATACACCGCCGATCTTTCCTCTTAATCCTTTCAGAACGGTAAGCACATAACTTTTATCCTTATCAAACTTATCACTGCGGAGATTAAAACCATTTTCTGTGACTTCGGCGGTATATCCCAATGTTGGATCGAGTTTCAGATAAGATTTTAAACTTTCACCGGTCAACTGCTGACTGGTTACTACGCGTACCAATCCTTCCACACCATCATGTTCGGCAGTTATATTCTGTATGGTCAATACAAAAGGAGATGGGATGGTTACAGAAGCAGTAATAGATTCAGAGGTAGAGTTAGCACCCTTTTCAGGTTTCAATCCTTTGTCAATGGTGATCTTTGCGGCGAGGTCCTTATCTTCTTTTTTCAACTCATTGATGCGGAGAGATATTTTATTGTCGGTAGAAACGGTGATTGGAATAAACGTTGCTTTTGTTCCTTCTATCTCAATAGCCAGTTTATCTTTCAAGTCAGCCGGGTTAATAGGATAGTTAAAGAAAAGATCGATCTGTGGTAATGCGCCGGTGCCTGCTTCATCCTGCACCCAGATCACCTGTGAATTTTCAAGATTCAGGTCAGGTGTATGAAAATGGATGTCATCACCATCTTTTACCTTATCATATTTACTGAATTTCAACACTGCTTTTCCAACTTCTGCTTTGTAGGTTGTAGCAGGTGCTAAAGGTTGGGCAGGCGAAAAAACCAATTGATCCGGACTTTCCCAGCGAAAGCGCCCGGGGATCTTTGGTTCAAATGAAACGTACTCCGCCGAGTCCCACATGTTCAGCATAGAATCGCTGACCATTGACTGGCTGAAACGAAAAGTAAGGTTTCCTAACTGCGGTACTTCATCTTTGGCATTGGTATAACTAAGACTGACCGCATTGCGGTTACAGGCAGTTATAAAAAAAAGTATTGCAAGGATCGAGAGGGGATTCCTGAGGCGCATATATAAGGTTGGGTTGATTGGTATATGAAAGGATAAGTTAAAGAAATTTGCCGGAGCAAAAAATTCAACAACAGATTCTTTTTAAACAAAACCATGTCCGACTTTTGTCGAAAGAGAATGTTATCGTATTGTTGGGAAAACTAAGGAGGGATGTCTTTAGTTGGTCTGGAGCGATCAGCGTCATCCATAAAGAAGGGGAGTGGTTTGAGAGTGGAAAATTAAGTGCATAGTTATACTGTTTGCAAATTTGTCCCGATAAATATTTGTTAAGTACTTATTAACAGGTTTGATAGCCTGGCAAGAAATGAAGATTCGCATTACCAAAAAAAATACGTTACGACTTTTGAAAAGACTCAGTCTTTTCTTCATTGCTTCGTTTCTTTTGTTTTTGTTGCTCAACAAGCTTTTTCCCCTGCATGATGATATCGAATATTCTACGGTGATCACCGATAACAAGGGCAATGTCATCAATGCTTATCTTACCCATGATCAGCAATGGCGCATGAAAACGGAATTGGAAGAAATTTCGCCCTTGCTTCGCAAAACGATCATCGCCAAAGAAGATAAATACTTCTATTCTCATCCCGGCATAAACCCGCTGGCCATTACACGGGCTATGTTTAAGAATATCTTCCGGATGAAACGTACCTCCGGCGCCAGTACCATTACCATGCAGGTAGCACGTGCATTGGAACATCGTCCGCGTACATTCTTTACCAAGATCATCGAGATGTTCAGGGCGTTTCAACTGGAATGGAAATACAATAAGGACGAGATCTTACAGATGTACCTCAACCTGGTTCCTTACGGTGGTAACATAGCAGGGGTGAAAGCCGCATCGGAGCTATATTTTGGTAAAAACCCCGATCACCTCTCACTCGCAGAAATCACTGCATTGAGCATTATTCCTAACCGGCCCTCTACGCTGGTAATAGGAAAGAATAATGACCTGATCGTAACGGAAAGAAACCGCTGGTTGCAAAAGTTTGCAAGCGATAAAGTATTTACACAAAAACAGATTGAAGATGCTATTACCGAACCGCTCACTGCCAGGAGGGGAGTGGTGCCGCATTACCTGCCGCATCTTTCTTATAAATTAAGAAACCGCGGTAGCTATCTCGTCAAAACCAATATCGATCTTAATACGCAGTTGAAGACAGAAAAGATCGTGGAAGATTATATCAGGGCACAGCGATTGAGAAATATTAAGAATGCAGCAGTGATCATCATCGACAATAAAACGCATAAGGTAATCACCTACGTCGGCTCGTCCAACTTTTATGACAGTACCGATGGCGGACAGGTAAATGGAGTAAATGCGATCCGCCAACCCGGTAGTACGTTGAAACCTTTGCTTTATGCCATGTGCTTTGACGAAGGATTGCTGACGCCAAAGAGTGTACTGACCGATGTCGCGGTCAACTATGAAGGCTATGCACCTGAAAACTATGACAAGCATTTCAACGGATACGTCACGGTAGAATATGCATTGGAACATTCGCTGAACATACCAGCCGTAAAGAGTTTGAAAATGCTTGGGTATGAAAAACTGATCACTAAGTTGTCAGGTTGCGGGTTTAAGCAGGTAGAAAAAGATAGGCGCAAACTTGGGTTGTCAATGATCCTTGGTGGTTGCGGTACTACTCTCGAAGAACTGACTGGTTTGTTTTCTGTCTTTGCCAATGACGGTTATTATATTCCTCCTTCTTATTTGCAGGGTGATGTTCCTTATCGTCGCGTGCAAGCTATAAGCCCGGCTGCGAATTATATGGTGAATGAGATCTTGTCAAAAGTAAATCGCCCGGATTTTCCACTCAACTGGTCAGCTACTGAGCGTATGCCCAAGATCGCCTGGAAGACGGGTACCAGTTATGGAAGAAGAGATGCATGGAGTATTGGGTATAATAAGAATTATACAGTAGGTATATGGACAGGTAATTTTTCCGGAGTCGGTGTACCTGATCTGAGTGGCGCCAACATTGCCACTCCTTTGCTGTTCAAAATCTTTAATACAATTGATTATGACAGCGATGCCGAATGGTTTACCCAACCGGAAGATTGTGATATAAGAAAAGTATGTAGTGAAACGGGCATGGTGCCAACGGATCATTGCACAAATATTGTTACCGATTATTTTATTCCGTTGGTATCTTCTACGCAAACATGTAATAATTACCAGGAAATAATGCTGAGTCCTGATGAAAAGATTTCTTATTGCAAAAGCTGTGCACCGCAAACGGGTTATAAAAAGAAATGGTTTAAGATCGTAGAACCAGAAATGCAATCATGGTATGAAGAAAACAGGATCGCTTACCAGCAGATACCGCCACATAATCCAGCCTGTGAGTTGATCTTTAAAGGCAATGCGCCTTATATTATGTCGCCCGCGAATGGATCAGAATATTTAATCGATAAAAAAGGAAATATCCGAATTTCTTATGTGGGTAAACGCCCGAAAG
>JBDTPD010000150.1:0-8190 GCA_039932855.1 Chitinophagaceae bacterium
GGCCCTGTTCTTATATAATGAAGTGAATTGACCCTGCAATAATACGGCTACCGGGATATCATGCTGTTTGAACTGTGCGTCTTCCGGTACATTCTTATTTTCATTTAAACTAATAAGTGCCGGTGTACTGATGGTCCTTGAATTGGGAGAAGAAGCTAATAAAATACTTTTCTTAATGCCTGCTACCTGGATCGTATCAATTGAATTCACAAACCGCCCGGCAACATATCCAAGGTTTTTATTTAATAATTGATTGCTGGATGGAGAAAACAGTGGGAAATAATTCCAGTGAAGAAAATCAAACTGCGGGTTTTCCATCGTTCCGCCTACTACTAATGGTATAAGATCACATTGCAGATCCATGACCAGGTCAGTATTGATACGGGCGCCATAGCGGAATAAAAGATCGGTCAGGTTAAGATTTCTATCAAAGGCGATCGTTTGTGGTTTGAAAGAAAGACTATCCTGTTCAGCAATGAGGTTATCAATAAAACAAAACAACTTCCCACCTTTCATGACGAACTGATCCAGTTTCAGTTTCTCGTCTTCAGAAAATTGTTCTGTTGGTTTTACAATCAACAACACATCTACACCAGGCGGAATAACAGGCTGCGTACGCAGGTTGAGCATACCAAAATCATAATCCTGACGAAGTGTTTGAACAAGATCATATGCGCGTCCATCAGTAGGTTCGCCATTTCCAACAGCATAACCAACTCCGGGTTTTTTATCTTTAGTTAATTTATCCAGTGTTTTTGCAAACTGGTATTCCATCAATGCTTCGGCGCTGTTCGTTTCTTCCTGTGATATCTTACCGCTGGCTCCGGGATACAGATTGACCAGTGATTGTTTGTCTTTATAATGAATGACAGCAACAGGGAAAATAATATTACTACTCTGTCCTTCTTTCTTCTGTACTGTTAAATTGATGGGAACCGCGCCCATAGCAGTAAGCGAATCTCCATACAGAACATTAGTACCGGGCATCATATCCTGCGGAGAAATAAACTGGTAATGGATACGTGAACTATTATTGTCTTTTAATAATTGCAGGAACTCATCCGTACTATTCGCGAGTTTGCGGAAGCCGGCAGGAAATTCTCCTTTGAGAAACACATCGATCTGTACATCGCCGTCGAGATTGGCAAGCAGATCTTTGGTAGCACCACTAAGTGTATATCTTTTTTCTTTGGTAAGGTCGGCACGTGAATGCAGTATGGCTGCCAGGAAATTTACTCCTGCTAACACAACCAGTAATACCAACCAGCCAAACTTTGAAGTCAATATTTTTTGAGCACCTGCTTTTGTATTACCGTTTGAAAGATTGCGATTGGCAATAGCAAGAAATAAAAAGATAATGCTGAGAAAATAAATCACATCACGTGTATCGATAACGCCGCGGCTGATACTGCGATAATGGAAATCGATACCTAACATGCCGATATAATAATCAGTGCCGGCAGGCAAGCCTGGTAATTTACTGATGGCATCAAATCCATAATATAACAACGCGCAGGCGATGAGGCTGATGATAAAGGCTACTACTGCATTGCTGGTAAAGCTACTGCTGCAAATACCGATGGCTGTGAAAACGCCGGCCAGTAAAAACAATCCTATATAAGAACCGATAGTGGCACCGGTATCAATTCCTTCATTGGAAGAAAGCGCCTGGATAGAAAAGTAATAAACGATAGTTGGCAGTAATGCAATAATAACGACGATCAGACTACCGAGATATTTACCATTGGTGATCTGCCATCCGGTCAATGGTCTTGTTTGGAGTAATTCAAAGGTGCCGGTCTTGAATTCTTCGGCGAAACTACGCATGGTGATAGCGGGGATCAGCAGAAGCAGGATCCAGGGAGCCAATTGAAAAAAGCGATCGAGGGTAGCGTAACCAAAATCGAGGATATTATTTTCAAAAACAAATAACGCCAACCCATTGACAAGGAGAAAAACGATGATAGCGATATAGCCTGTAAGGCTGCTGAAAAATTGGCGAAGTTCCTTTTTGCAAATGGACCACATAGGGTGCAAAATAAAGCAATAAAAAAATAAGAAATAAGAAATGAGGAATAAGAAATGAGAAAGGCGGCGGCGGCTGTAAGTCCCAAATCAGTGAATCACTTTCTCATTTCTTATTCCTCATTCCTTATTTCTCATTCTTTAAACCATTTCCAAATAAAAAGCCCTCCGGATGGAAGGCTTAATTATTCTTAATAGGGGAATATTTTTTTAGACAGCGAAACTTTCTCCGCAGCCGCAGGTACGGCTTGCATTCGGATTGCTGAAGAAGAATCCTTTACCGTTAAGACCATCTGAGAAATCGAGGGTGGTATTAACGAGGTAAAGAAAACTTTTAAGGTCGGTCACTACTTTCACTCCGTTGTCTTCAAAAACCTGGTCCATCGGTTTTTGTTCGTTATCGAAATCCATTTTGTAGCTCAATCCCGAACATCCGCCTCCGACTACGCTGACACGAAGAAAATAGGAAGGATCATCAGCCCTACCGGCATCAGCCAGTAATTGCTTTACCTTTTCTTTAGCTTTTTCGCTGACGAAAATCGCGTTATTTAAAGTTGTCTCCATAATAATTAAAAAGTAAAGATTCAAAAGTCAAAAAAACAGCCTGATATTTTGACTTTTTACTTTTGATTTTTGACTTCTGGTTAATGAACAACACTCTGATCGAACTTAAGTTCGGGCAGGCCTTTCTTTTTACGGTAATCGTTAACGGCTGCCTTGATCGCATCTTCTGCCAGTACAGAGCAATGGATCTTGACAGGAGGAAGGTTTAATTCTTCCACGATAGTCATGTTGTCTATGGTAACAGCTTCATCAATTGATTTTCCTTTGAGCCATTCTGTAGCCAGTGAAGAAGAAGCAATTGCAGAACCGCAACCGAATGTTTTAAACTTAGCGTCTTTGATCACACCTGTTTCTTCATCGACTTCGATCTGTAAACGCATGACGTCGCCGCATTCAGGAGCGCCTACCAGGCCGGTACCAACATTAGCCTTGCTCTTATCCAGCGTTCCTACGTTTTTAGGATTCTGGTAGTGATCAATTACTTTATCCGAATATGCCATTTTTATAAATTTAAAATATTGAATCTAAAATATAAAATGTAAAAGTGAGTTCAGAACGAAATGCATAATGTATCCGACTTTTATATTTTACATTTAGATTCTGCATCCGATAGCTATCGGATTTACATTTTTAGTGATGCGCCCATTCTATCGTATTCAAATCAATTCCTTCCTTATACATTTCCCAGAGGGGACTCATGTCCCTGAGTTTATTGACTGTATTAGTTACCTGTTCAATAGTATAATCAATTTGCTCTTCTGTTGTAAATCTTCCTAATCCAAAGCGCAGCGAACTATGCGCCAGGTCATCTCCCAATCCCAATGCTTTTAATACATAGGATGGTTCGAGAGATGCCGATGTACAAGCTGATCCGGAGGATACGGCAATATTCTTATTGAATCCCATCATCAATCCTTCTCCTTCTACATATTTGAAAGAGATATTAGTGACATGAGGAAGTTTATGTTCTTTATCACCATTGAGATAAGATTCTTCAATTTTTAATAATTCAGTCTGAAGTTTATCACGCAATTTGATCACACGTGCTGTTTCTTCTTCCATTTCATTGGTGCAGATCTCGCAGGCTTTTCCAAAACCAACGATGCCAGGTACATTCAACGTACCGCTACGCATCCCTCTTTCATGACCACCGCCATCCATTTGGGCTGTTACTTTCACGCGTGGATTTTTGCGACGAACATATAAAGCGCCAACTCCTTTCGGGCCATACATTTTATGTGCGCTGAATGCCATTAAGTCAATGCCATCTTTAATTACATCAACAGGTATTTTGCCGACAGCCTGTGTGGCATCGCTGAATACAAGTACACCATGTTTTTTTGCAATAGCGCTGATCTCTTTCATCTGCATGATGGTGCCAATTTCATTATTGGCATACATGAGTGAAATAAGAATTGTTGTTGGTTTAATTGCTGCTTCGAGTTCAGCCAGGTCAACAAGGCCATTATCTTTTACTTTGAGATAAGTAATTTCTCCACCTTCTTTTTCAACATGCTTACAGGTATCCAATACAGCTTTGTGTTCGATATTGCAGGTGATGATATGATTGCCTTTGCTGGCATACATTTCAAATACCCCTTTGATAGCAAGGTTATCAGCTTCTGTAGCGCCCGATGTAAAGATGATTTCTTTCGGGTCGGCGCCGATCAGTTTCGCGACCTGTTCACGTGCTAAATCCACTGCTTCTTCCGCCTGCCATCCAAACTGGTGATTACGGCTGGCCGCATTACCAAAGGCATTGGTGAAATAAGGGATCATCGCTTCTACTACACGCGGATCGCAGGGAGTTGTAGCATTATGATCAAGATAAATAGGGAAATTCAGCATAAATTCAATTGTCTTTTTGCGTTTTGTATAAACACAAAATTAGCTCAAAAGGTTCTATTTTAACCGGTTATTTTCGATGGGATAGTTAATTTTACCGTGAGTAACCACGCGTTATTTCCATAGGAGAAACAACGATCCAGATGACTTATAACCAGTATATTACCAGCCTTTCAACCTGAAATAATAAGTATGCAAAAAGTAGAACATATCGGTATTGCAGTCAGCAATCTTACTACCTCAGTAGCCTTATTTGAAAAGCTATTGAACACGCCCTGTTATAAAACTGAAACGGTAGAAGGAGAACGGGTGAATACCGCTTTTTTCCGGACCGGTGATACCAAGATCGAGCTTTTAGAAAGTATCGATAGTGAAGGAGTGATCGCCCGTTTTATTGAAAATAAAGGAGAGGGTATTCATCATATTGCTTTTGAAGTAGAGAATATTCAAACAGAAATAGAGCGATTGAAAAAAGAAGGATTTATCGTGTTGAATGAAATCCCAAAAACCGGCGCTGATAATAAGCTGGTGTGTTTCTTACATCCGAAACATACGAATGGCGTGTTGATTGAACTGTGTCAGGAAGTCAAATGAAATGAAAAATTATGAATGAGTTCCCTAAAATTCATAACTCATAATTCTTAATTCTACATTTTCACTCAGGTGATGCTTCTTCTTTTCCAATACCCAACTTCTCTACTGCAATTTGTGCAGCGATCTGGCTGGCATCTTTTTTATTAAAGGCTTTGGCTTCTGCAATATTATTGCCATCAACTACTGCAGCTATGGTGAAGAGACGGCGACCATTCTCCAATTTTTCATTGAGTGTTTCAAATTCTAATACTTTACCATTCTTATTGGCCCAGCCGTATAATTTATTCTTGTGATTGATCTCGAGTATTTCCAGATCATCCATGAACATGTGTGGTTGAATAATACATTCAAGCACCCATTTACTTGTTTTTCTATATCCCATATCCAGGTAAATGGCACCTACCAATGCCTCGAGGGTATTACCAAAGATCTGGCTCACTTTTAACGAGCCGTCCATCTTGTTGTATAAGGTAATTTTCTTGAGGCCCATGCGCACAGCAATATCATTCAGCTGTGTACGATTAACCATTTTACTACGCATTTCTGTGAGAAAACCTTCTTCACGGTATGGGTAACGTTTGAACAGATAATCAGCTATCAGCGCGCTGAGGATAGCGTCGCCGAGATATTCCAGTCGTTCATTGTTTTCATCGGCACCTTCGCGGACGGAGCGATGGGTCAATGCAGTTTTAAAAAGAAGAATATTCTTGGGCTGGAAGCCTAAAATATTTTTAAGCTCTTTTTTGAACGTAGAACCGGAATGTTTCTTAAAAAGGTTTGTGATAAAATCCACGGAATTCAAGCTACGAAAAAAAATTAAATAGTTTAAGAGTTTAAGACAGTTATAAGTATAAAAGTTAAAGGACACTGGTCATATTATGAACATTATTATAGCCAGTTCTTTCAACTTGCCTGCGGCAAGCAGGCCCGCCTGCGGCAAGCAGGCAAGCTCTTCAACTTTTTAACCTTTAAACTTCTTAACGATCACGCAAGCGTTATGTCCGCCGAACCCAAACGTATTGCTCAGGGCCGCGGTGACGACACGCTTTTGTGCTTTATTAAAGGTAAAATTAAGTCTTGGATCCAGATCGGGATCATCTGTAAAGTGATTGATTGTAGGCGGGACAATATCGTGGATCACTGATTGGATACAGGCAATCGCTTCTATGACACCGGCAGCACCGAGACAATGTCCCGTCATACTTTTGGTAGAACTTATATTCAGATCAAATGCATGTGGGCCAAATACATCAAGGATAGCTTTTACTTCGGCAATATCACCCAATGGTGTAGAAGTACCGTGTGTATTGATGTATTGGATCTCTTCCGGTTTCATACCTGCATCATCGAGTGCCACCTGCATTACTTTTTTAGCACCGAGTCCTTCCGGATGCGGAGCGGTAATATGGTGTGCATCTGCAGTAGCGCCACCGCCAACGATCTCGCAATAGATCTTTGCACCACGAGCTTTTGCATGTTCCAGTTCTTCCATGATCAATACCCCGGATGCTTCTCCCATTACAAAACCATCCCTTTCTTTATCATAAGGGCGGCTGGCAGTTTTAGGATCGGCATTGCGTTCGCTCATTGCTTTCATAGCGTTGAAACCACCTACACCAGCTTCGCTGATAACGGCTTCACTACCGCCGGCAACAATGATATCAGCTTTGCCTAAACGTAATAGGTTATGTGCTTCGATAATAGCATTGGTACTGCTGGCGCATGCGCTGACAACTGCAAAGTTGGGCCCGCGAAGATTGTGACGCATACTGATCTGCCCGGCTGCAATATCCAGGATCATCTTGGGAATGAAGAAAGGATTGAAGCGGGGTGTACCATCACCTCTGGCAAAATCTGTTACCTCATGCTGGAAAGTGATCAGACCACCGATACCACTGGCAAAGACAACACCGATACGATCAGGATCGATATTGTCCTTATTCAATCCTGCATCTGACATAGCCTGATCACTGGCTACGAGTGCAAATTGAGTAAAGCGATCGATCTTACGGGCCTCTTTCTTATCAAGGTATTTGGTAGGTTCAAAGTTCTTTACCTCGCAGGCGAATTTTGTACGAAACTTGGAAGCGTCAAATTGCGTAATCATATCGGCACCGGAGACACCATTGATAAGTGCGTTCCAGTATTCATCTATTGAATGACCCATTGGTGTAAGGGCACCCATGCCGGTAACTACAATCCTTTTAAGTTCCATATTGTCGTCTTAATTGTTCATTGGTTAAGATGAAAACCGCCTTCCCTGTAAAGATACAGTCAGAAGGCGGAATTACTTTTTCCTAGCCTGGTGGTAATACATCCCATCGATCCACTTATAGCGGGAACAACAATAATGCGTTATTTAGCATGCTCTTCCAGGTAGGCAACTGCCTGACCTACTGTAGTGATAGTTTCAGCCTGCTCGTCTGGAATAGATATGTTGAATTCTTTTTCGAATTCCATGATCAATTCTACGGTGTCCAGTGAATCGGCACCCAGATCATTAGTGAATGAAGCTTCATTGGTAACTTCTGCTTCTTCAACACCCAATTTGTCAACGATGATCTTTTTAACTCTTGATGCAATGTCTGACATGTCGTATAAGTTTTTGTTTATAGGGTGCAAAAATATACTTTTTGAGTAAATCAGCATCGTAAAGTCTATTTTTTCCAATTTTATGTCAATAAGCTGAAAACTAGTTGATAACAGGTCTTTTCGGGTAATATCGTCAATTGAAAATTATAAAAGAAAACGGTTGGCTGTATCGCAGGTTCTTTGTAAATTGAAAACATTCAATCATTATACAATTACAATGGCGCTGAAAATCATTGATCATGGCACAACTGAATACCACCAAATGGTAAAGTTGCGGGATGATATTTTGCGCAGACCTCTTGGTTTAACCTTTACTCCTGAAGAATTAGAATCAGAAAAAGAAAACATGCTTATTGCGGCTTTTGAAGATGAGCAAATGCTTGGCTGCTGTATGCTCGTAGAAGAACAACCGGGAACAGTCCGTCTTCGCCAAATGGCTGTATTAAATGATCTGCAGGGCAAGGGTATTGGCAGAGCATTAATGAATTTCGCCGAAAACATTGCCAGGGACCGCGGCTATAAAATCTTACGTATGCATGCCCGTTCTCATGCCATTGGCTTTTATGAAAA
>JBDTPD010000151.1:0-8164 GCA_039932855.1 Chitinophagaceae bacterium
TTGTAAAGGAAGTTCCGAAGAAAGAAGAACCGGTAGTAGAAGAAGATGCACCGGCAGTTATACAGAATATCAAAGCAGATAAGATCGAAGGACCGAAGATCCTTGGTAAGATCGATCTGCCGGTAGATAACGATACGCGTCCGAAAAAAGACGAGAAGCGCAAACGCAAACGTATCCCTATCGAAAAGAAACAAGCTGGTACTAACACCAACCAGGGCCAGGGCGGTGGTCAGAATAATCAACAACGCCAGGGTGATAACAACCAGGGTGGAAGATCCGGTGGCGGCGGTGGCAATTTCAACCGCGGCAACAACCAGGGTGGTAACAGAGGTGGCGGCGGTCGCAGTAACAACAACAGGCCGATCACCCGCGAAGACAAACAAATCGACGAAAAAGCAATACAGGAAAAGATCAGGGAAACACAAGCCAAACTTTCCGGTGGTGGCGGACGCGGTAAGAACACGAAAGCAAAAATGCGTCGTGAGAAGAGACAGGAAATGGCTGATGCCAATGATCATGTAGAAGATAACAAACTGCAGGTAACAGAATTCATCAGCGTAAGTGAACTCGCTAACCTGATGGATGCAAGCTTTGCCGATGTTATCAGCAAGTGTATGAGTCTCGGTATCATGGTGTCGATCAATCAGCGCCTTGATGCAGAAGTTATTGAACTGGTAGCAAGCGAATTTGGTTTCGATGTCGAATTCATCGACATGGAAAAACAAATGGAGATGGAAGAAGAGGAAGATGACGACAGTGAAGATGATCTTTCATCACGCTCCCCTATTGTTACGATCATGGGTCACGTTGACCATGGTAAAACATCCTTGCTCGATCATATCAGAAGTGCAAACGTAGTAGCTGGTGAAGCGGGTGGTATCACCCAGCACATCGGTGCCTACCAGGTGCAGTTGCCAAATGGAAAAGAGATCACATTCCTTGATACACCGGGTCACGAAGCGTTTACCGCCATGCGTGCGAGAGGTGCCAAGGTTACAGATATTGCTGTGATTGTGATTGCTGCAGATGATGCGGTGATGCCACAAACCCGTGAGGCGATCAGCCACGCGCAGGCAGCGAATGTACCGATGATCTTTGCTATCAATAAGATCGATAAAGACGGAGCAAATACACAAAAGATCTATGAACAACTTTCGCAAATGAATTTGCTGGTGGAAGAATGGGGCGGTAAGTTCCAGAGCCAGGAGATCGCTGCGAAAAAAGGGTTGAACATAGATAAGCTCCTTGAAAAAATATTACTGGAAGCAGAATTACTTGATCTGAAAGCAAACCCTAACAGGGAAGCTACCGGAACAATCATTGAAGCTTCACTCGACAAGGGTCGTGGCTATGTAGCTACCTTACTTGTTGAGAATGGAACATTGAATGCAGGTGATCTCGTCGTGAGTGGACAACACTACGGTCGTGTAAAAGCCATGTTCAATGAAAGAAATAAACGTGAAGAGAAAGCAGGTCCTTCTGCACCAGCAGTTATATTAGGATTGAATGGTGCGCCGCAAGCTGGTGAAAAATTCAAAGTATACCAGGACGAGGCAGAAGCAAAAGAAATTGCCAATCGTCGTGCACAGATATTGAGAGAGCAGGGTATGAGAGCGAAGAAACATATTACGCTCGATGAGATCGGTCGTCGTCTGGCACTTGGTAATTTCAAAGAACTGAACGTGATCATCAAAGGTGACGTGGATGGTTCGGTAGAAGCGTTGAGTGATTCATTGCAGAAATTATCGACAGAAGAAATAGCAGTAAGAGTATTGCTGAAAGGTGTGGGCCAGATCTCTGAAAGTGATGTGGTACTGGCTGCTGCCTCAGATGCGGTGATCCTTGGTTTTAACGTACGTCCTTCTGTACAGGCCAATCGTTCGGCAGAAAATGAAGGCGTGGAAATTAAATTGTATTCGATCATCTATACAGCGATCGATGAGATCCGCAATGCAATGGAAGGAATGCTGGAACCGAAGGTGCAGGAAAAGATCGTTGCCAATGTGGAAGTCAAAGATGTATTCAAATTTGATAAGGCTACGGTAGCGGGTTGTTATGTAAGAGATGGAAAAATCAAACGTGATTCCAAGATCCGCCTTATCCGTGACGGTATCGTTGTATATCCTGTTGGCGAAGGTGCTGTAGCTGAACTGGCCTCACTGAAACGTTTCAAAGATGATGTGAAGGATGTACAGGCAGGTATGGAATGCGGATTGACCATCAAGAACTATAATGATGTGAAGCAGGGCGATGTGGTAGAGGCGTATGAGGAAGAGGAAGTGAAGAGGACATTGTAAGGTAGCTAGTAGGATTTAGCGAGTAGCAAGTGGGTTATAGCCTACTAGCCACTAGCCAATTCCCACTCGCTTTTCTTCAAACTTTTGTTAAATACCTTTCTGTCCGTACCTAACCGGCGAAAGGCAGACTATTTTTGAAAATCATGTTTACCAGGAAAAGAATACTTACCATTATTACATTGCTTGTTACCGGCATTATGTCGGCTCAGGGTCAACCGAAGAAAGCAGTGGCCGATAAGATCGTTGCCGTAGTTGGTGACAGGATCATTCTTCAATCAGATATCAGGAACTCAATCGAAGATGCAAAGCGCCAGGGCAGCCCCGTTCCAGATGGAGCCGAGTGTATGCTGATGGAACAGGCGCTCGTTTCGAAAGTACTGATGCTGCAGGCTGAGAAAGATTCATTACCGGTAACTGATGAAGAAGTAGAAGCAGAACTGGATCAGCGCGTACGTTATTTTATCAGGGAAATAGGAAGTCAGCAGGCACTTGAAGAGTATGCGAACAAAACTATTTACCAGATCAAAGACGATGCACGCGAATCAGTGAGAGAAAGAAAGCTGGCCGAAGCGATGCAGCAAAAGATCGTCGGTGGCGTTAAGATCACTCCAACAGAAGTAAAAACATTCTTTGATAAAATACCGAAAGACAGTCTTCCTTTTTACGAATCAGAATTTGAAATAGGACAAATCATTGTTTATCCAAAAGCATCAAGAGATCTGGAAAATTATATAATTGCTGAAATGAACAATTATAAAAAGCAGATCGAATCAAAGGTGGCTACGTTTGAACAAATTGCTCAAAAATATTCAGAAGATCCGGGTAGTAAGGATCGCGGTGGCGCTTACCAGATCAATCGTAATGAAAAGACATGGGACCCGGTATTTCTTTCTACCGCTTTCCGTCTGAAAGAAGGAGAAATTTCTGCTCCTGTCAAGTCTGATAAATTCGGATTTTTCCTGATCAAAATGGTGGAAAGAAGAGGTGATGATGCCGATGTGAGAATGATCCTTCGCATACCACCTGTAACAGATGTTGAGATCAAACAGGGCCTGGCCAGGCTGGATACTGCACGTGCAAAGATCATTGCCGGGGTATATGGTTTTAATGAAGCTGCCTTGAAATATAGTGATGAAGAAACAACAAAATTTTCTGGTGCTTATATCCTGAACAGGGATGGCTCACCTTATGTAACACTTGATCAGCTGGATAAAGACATGGTAGCTACGCTCAGTAAAATGAAAGTGGGTGATTATTCTCAACCTGCTGCTTTTGTCAGCGATCAGGGCCAGGTTAAAAAAGGTGTTCGCTTTATTTATCTGAAATCCCGTTCAGAACCACACAGGATGAATATGCATGACGATTACAGCAAAGTATCTCAAACGGCGCTGGAAGAAAAGAAATCAATAGCGTTGGATAAATGGATCAAGGCGAAAATTCCTACCTATTATATCATGGTCGACGATGTGACCAAGGGCACCTGCCCGACGATGCAGAAATATGTGAGCTCGGATGTGGCTGGTAATTAAATAAGAAATAAGGAATTAGAAATAAGAAATGAGAAAGGGACAGCATTAACGCTGTCCCTTTCTCATTTCTTATTTCTAATTCCTTATTTCTTATTCCTGATTGGCGTACCTTTGCGCCTTCTTCAGTAGTAAGATATGAGTGACGAGATCAAACATGAATGCGGACTAGCATTTATCCGGTTAAGAAAACCTTTTTCATATTACCAGCAACAGTATGGTACCGTACTGTGGGGCCTGAATAAGCTGTACCTGCTGATGGAAAAACAGCACAACCGCGGGCAGGATGGCGCCGGTGTAGCGGCTGTAAAACTGAATGTAGAACCGGGTTATCCCTTCATGAACCGTAAGCGTAGCAACGCTCCCCAGGCTATCGCAGATATTTTCGCCCAGATCGGCAAAGAAATCGAAGAACTCGAACAGTATCATCCAAATATCAGGAACCATCCGGGACTGATGAAAGGACACGTAGGGTTTCTTGGCGAACTTTTATTGGGGCATCTCCGCTATGGCACACAAGGAAAAAATAAACTCGAATACTGCCATCCTTTTATCAACAGAGATACCATTCCTGCACGCAACCTTGCGCTGGCAGGTAATTTTAATATCGTTAATACCGACGAACTTTTTCAATGGGTTGGCAAAGAACCGAACGAGAACATGCGCTTCAGTGATCTGGCAGCCATGATCGAGCTTATGCATAGTTTTCTTTGCAGCGAAGATGAAAGGTCGCCGGAGAAAATGGATATCAAAAAAGTATTGAAGAAAGCATTGCCATTGTTTGATGGCGGTTTTCATGTAGCAGGATTTACCGGCAATGGTATTGGTTTTGTTTTCCGCGATGCACATGGCATCCGTCCTTCTTATTATTTCGTGAATGATGAAGTAGTGGTGGCCGCATCTGAAAGAGCAGCTATCCGTACTGCTTTTAATGTAGGAGAAAATGAAGTAAAGGAATTGATGCCCGGCACCGCATTGATCGTAAGTGAAACCGGTGAAATAGAAATAGCGCAGATCCTCGAACCAAAAGAAAGAAAGGCCTGCAGTTTTGAACGTATCTATTTCTCGAGAGGCAGTGATGAAAAAATATATCGTGAAAGAAATGCGTTAGGTTATCATTTGAGTGAGCAGGTATTGAATGCGATTGATTATGACCTGAAGGATACCATTTTTTCTTTTATACCAAATACAGCTGAAGTTGCTTTCTATGGCATGCTCAAAGGAATGGAAGATTACCTGAGCAAGACCAAGATTGAAAAGATATTGAGTTGGGGAAATAATATAGACCCCGATAAGCTACGTGAAATAATCAACCGTCGCATCCGCATAGAAAAAGTGGCGATCAAGGATGTGAAGATGCGCACGTTTATCAGTGAAGATGTGGGCCGTAATGAAATGGTGCAGCACGTATATGATATTACCTATGGTACGGTAAAAGCCAAACAGGATACACTGGTAGTGATAGATGATTCCATTGTACGCGGTACCACCCTGAAAGAAAGCATTATCAGAATGCTTGCGCGGTTGAAACCAAAACGTATCATTATTGTTTCGTCATCTCCACAGATCCGTTACCCGGATTGCTATGGTATTGATATGAGTAAAATGGGTGACTTCATTGCATTCAATGCAGCGGTGGAGTTGATGAAAGAAAGGAAGAAGGAACATTGCCTGGCAGAGATGCTGAACAGATGCAAGGACCTTCAGCGCAATAATCAACTGCATACCGAGAATGTCGTTAAGAAATTGTACAAACAATTTACCGCGGTAGAAATATCCAAGAAAATAGCACAGCTTATAACTCCTCCCGGCATTGATATTCCTGTTGATGTTATTTTCCAGAGTATAGAGGATCTTCATAAATCATGTCCCAATAATCTAGGCGACTGGTATTTCTCCGGCGACTATCCTACGCCCGGTGGCAACCGCGTAGTGAATAAGGCTTTCATGAATTATATGGAAGGGAAGAATGTACGTGGGTACTAGGCATTTTTTGATGTACGATGTTAGATGTACGGTGTACGACTGTCATCAATTTGCCATCCTTTTTTTCAGTAAATAATTAAAAGTAATTTCTTTATCAAAGGACTTTTTCTAATTTAGTCCGGCCGTATATCGTACACCTGACATCGTACAATCATCGGCACCATACCATTACCTAAAGCTTTTTCTTGAAAACACTACTTTTCGTTCGTCATGCCAAGAGTGATTGGGACGACCCATCCCTGAAAGATTTTGATCGCCCGCTGAATGATCGTGGAAAAAGAGATGCTCCACTGATGGCGCAGCGACTGATTGATAAGAAAATAAAAATCGATTGTTTTATTTCCAGTCCGGCTAAAAGAGCCCGCAAAACAGCGGAGATCTTTGCATGGGCCTATAATGAAAAAAAAGACAATATTATTTTTGTTGACGAACTCTATCTCGCCGGTCCAGCTGTTTTTGCAGATGTCATTTGCAAAGCAGATGATAAGAATAAATCATTAGCGATCTTCTCTCATAATCCGGGCATCACTGATTTTTGCAATACACTCGGTGATGTAAGAATTGATGACATTCCTACCTGTGGCATCTTTGGCGTTACGATCAAGATAAAACAGTGGAAGGATTTTGGAACTGTCAGCAATGATTTTCTCTTCTTCGATTATCCGCGTTCGACAGAATAGATTGTTGCCTCTAACCGGCTGATGAATTCATGGACTATATCAGTAAGTTGCTGTCCCGCTGATTGTGGGGTGATCCTGTAATTAAATTTTTGCGCAGCATGCAATGCTTCATTCAATGAGAATTTTTTTTGGGAAACAGCATAGGCAAACCCTTTTTCGGCAAGATAAGCAGCGAGGTATTCCTGTTCCGGCTGACCGGGTGTGGCTACAAGTATAGATTGCCTGCCTACCCTGGCAAGGTCCATTATCGTTGAATAACCGCTGCGACTGATGACGAATTCCGCTGATTGCATTTCCTTATTATATTCTTCCAGTGGCAGGTGGTTATAGAAGCGGATATCATTGGTAGAAGGGATCAATGATGATTCGCCGGGTAATCCGCGGACAATTGTAGCAGTGCCATTATAGTGACTAATGTCATTGATGATTTTATTTTCAAAAATGCTTCGTTGTGGTTCCGGCCCGGACAATGAAATGAATAAATGTTTTTTCCTGACTGGTTCGTCGGTTTTGGTAAGCCGCGATAATGGTCCGATATATTCAACGCCCATTTCAGGCAATTCAACCGGATGCGATAACTCCCCTGCCAGGTTATTTTCTCCTTTTTCATCAGGTACCCAGCAATTGGTAAAGCGATTAATGAACCGGTAGTTTCGTTGCCTGAATAGCTTCGTTATTGGTTTGCTTAACGGTGTTTTCAGGGCTAACTGGTGAGTGATAAAAACGGAAGTGATCTGATCATGGTAAAGGCCGAACCGGTTGTCAGCGATCACGGCGTCGAACTGGTATTTTTTCACTGCATTTTTCAGCCACTCATTTTCCTCTTTTATAGCCTTCAATAACCGGCGGGATTGCAGGATCAATTTCAATGGAAGTGTCCATGACCGGGCACTATATTTTACGCGGTAGCCGCGCAGGGGAAGGAAGGGAAGACCTGGAAATTCCTGGGTCAGCAGGACCTGTTGGGCGCCTTCGCCGGCCAACCATACATCCGAATACTTTAAAAGTTCATAAATAACGGGGATACAGCGGGTAGCATGACCAAGACCCCAATCCAGCGGAGCCACCAGTATGCGTGGTTTACGGGGGATTTTCTCATCCGAAACATGATTCTCGTTAATTTTTATCATTTTAGTCGCCCGGGATACTATTTTCTTTGTAAAATAGTTTTAATTTGGGATCGTTCGTATCAAATTTTCCGATCCCTGTGCGTGAACCACCTAAATTCCGAATATGAAGAACACAAAAAAATTATCATTGTTATTGCTGCTGGCAGGAATCTTGTTAATATCTTCCTGCAGCCGTAATTATTATTCCGGCACCGGTAAGGGAAGCAACTGCGGTTGTCCGAGCCATAAGGGAATGTCAGGCTATTAAATTGAACGGAGATGAAAATGCCAACCCGTGATTTGTTAGTATTGCTGAAAAATGAGTTCATGAGCCAACGAGCCATCGACCATGAGGTAGAATGTCTGAATGATATTCTTCACACAGCAGAATCAGATGAACGTTTTTGTATCGCCCACGAACTGGTCGATCGTAATCGCATTACATCAAAACCTAAAAAGATTTTGAAAGCAATACGCTTTGTAGAATTGCAACCATTTAGATTTTTGATAAATAAGAACTGATTACTATTAATTCAAAATTAAAAAGTCAAAAGCCAAAATATCAA
>JBDTPD010000152.1:0-8148 GCA_039932855.1 Chitinophagaceae bacterium
TCAAATATTATATGAAGATCTTTTATGCCGTTCAGGCAACAGGCAACGGCCATATCAGCAGAGCGATGGAACTACTTCCTTATTTAAAAGAATATGGAACCGTTGATATTTTTCTAAGCGGAGCAAACAGTACCCTATCATTAAATGCATTGGTAAAATACAGAAGCAGGGGGCTTAGCCTGTATTATAATTGCAGCGGAGGTTTAGATTACTGGCAATTATTGAAAAGCTTTCAGCCATTACGTCTTCGCCAGGAGATACGCGATCTGCCTGTTGAAAAGTATGATCTGGTCATCAACGATTTTGAATACATCACGGCAGCAGCTTGTGCAAAGAAGAAAGTGCCTTCTGTAAATTTTGGTCACCAGGCCAGTTTTATGTCTGCCAATACACCAAGACCTGAAAAGAAAACGCAGGCGGGAGAATGGGTGTTAAAAAATTATGCAAAGGCAAGCCGCTATGTGGGCTTACATTTTCAGCCCTATGACGATTTTATTTTTACCCCGGTAGTGAAGAAAGAAATCCTGCAGGCAGAACCCACTGATAAGAAATATATCACCGTTTACCTCCCTTCATATTGTGAACCTGAGTTAAAGAAGATCTTTCATTCATTACCAGATTTTCAGTTTCAGATATTCTCCCGGCAAACTACAAAGCGTGTAGTTGACCGTAACATTACTTTCATTCCGGTAGATACACAGTCATTCAATCAAAGCCTTATTCATTGCAATGGTATCATTACTGGTGGAGGATTTGAAACACCGGCAGAGGCCTTGCACTTAGGTAAAAAGATTATTAGTATTCCTATCCGTGCGCAATATGAGCAGCAATGTAATGCAGCGGCTTTAGAAAAAATGGGCGTGATGTGTCTGAAGACTATCGATGATGACTTCCCTGTTCACTTTGAGAACTGGATCAATAATAACAATAATCCCAAAGCTGATTACAGTAACAGCATACCAGAAAGTCTTTCTTATCTTTTCTCTGGTAAAACAGAACTCTTGGAAGAATATATGACTACAGGAGACTACGACATACTTACTTAAGCTGTGCTTCACTTGAACATTGAGTGTTGAATATTGATTATTGATTATTTCTATGCTAATCGAAAAAAGGAATACTCAATAATCAATATTCAACACTCAATTCTCAATTTACCGACTACTATAAAATAAAAAACCACCCCCGGGACTGTCCTTCCCTGGGATGGTAACTGCATGAGAAAACTGCGTTGGAATGGAATATGCCACTAACCCATCCAGCAATTTATTTGAACGACGGTGTAGAAAAGAACTATTGTAAAGATGCACGTTGGTTGTTAAGTACGCATTACTGAAAGGTTATTATACCATTAATTACAAGCCTCCGGACAAATACAGATCCTGATAAGAAGTTAACAGATTTGATTTTCCGCGTGTGTTATAGATTTTGTGACCAAGGCTTCAGTTTTCCAAAATTTAATATTACCTTATTGTTAAGTTTTTGTAGCTTAGTAAGATCAGCGATAAGCTGCCCATGAAAATAGTTTATACCATATCCAGTCTGGTGATAGCTTTATTCACTATTACATCTCCGGTTTCTGCCCAAAGCCAGGCTCCTTCCACTATACATTTCGATTTTTATGGCGACTCCATCTCTTTATCATATGATCCGTCAGCGCGTATTGAATGGAAGTCTGCTTTATCCGACTCATCGGTCCGCTCATTTTTTGATGCCATGGGTAGAACGGATTATGAGCCAATGGTAACCTCCCTCTTAGGATATAAAGAAAGGTATAAACTGGATGATTGGTTGTATTACCAACTTATCCGCCGGACAGCCCAGGCAATCAGCCCCAAAGCCGATAATTACATCAGATACACACTTTATAAGTGGTTCTTACTAATGAAGTCAGGATATGATGCAACAGTGAGCGTTTCAAATGATAAAATCCTATTCTATGTACAAAGTGATGAGGTTATCTATGATATACCTTATCATATAAAAGACGGCAAACAATATGTATGTCTGAATTATCATGATTACGGATCAATTGACTTTGATAAAGTTCATTTCACAGAAGTAGCCGAACCTGTAGCAGGTTCGAGAAAAGGATTTTCATATAAAATCACACAATTGCCCAACTTTAAAGCCAGTGATTACCAGGAAAAGGATCTTCAGTTCAATGTTTATCAGAATGAATATCACTTTAAAGTAAAACTGAACCCGCAGGTTCAAACTATTTTTGCTAATTACCCGGTGGTAGACTATGCCTCATATTTCAATATTCCTCTTAGTCAGGAGACATACAGTTCTTTGATTCCTATTTTAAAAAAGAATATCAAAGGCATGACTGTGCGCAATGGGGTGGATTACCTTATGCGATTTACACGTTACGCATTTCTATTCGAACCAGATTCATTGAATTTTGGAAAAGAGAAAAGACTAACCCCGGAGCAGACCTTACTATTTGAACATAGTGATTGTGAAGACAGGGCGGCGTTGTTTTTCTACCTGGTAAAAGAGATTTATAATCTTCCTATGATCGTGTTATCTTATCCAAAACATATTACTATGGCTGTACAATTTGATCAGCCTGTTGGTACTCCCATAATATACAATGGCGCGAAGTATTCGGTTTGTGAGCCTACACCGCAGAAAGAAGATCTGCAGATGGGTCAGACTATCCCTGAATTAAGAAAGAAAGCTTTTGAGGTTGTATATGCATATACCCCTTCCATAAAATAAGACATAAATTAATAGCCCCGGAAATAAAAGAGGCAGTCCTTACAGGACTGCCTCTTTTATAATAAACTAAATTAATCTTATCGGTATTTATCTTCCCCAAACAGCCCATTGTGCTGTCCAATCAGTTGTACCATCAAAGGCACCACGGTAAGCTACATGCTCAAAGAAAGGATCTGATAATAATCCGAAGTCAAACAAAGCGCCTGTTAATGCAGGTGATGTTGCAGCTAACTTAAGATCAGGTGCTGCATTATTAAAAGGTGCATTTATTTTGGCATCTGCCGCTGCCGCAAGTATTGTTGATTTGTACGTTGTTGTTGTCAATGCCGAGATAGAAGCATTGTCATAGACCGGAATACCAGGAATAGTTAATGCTAACTGAGCATCAACATTAGGTCCATATGCATTCAGGAAACTATTGTAAAAAGCAGCGTTACCTCTCAGATAATAGGCAACAGTTGAATCTTCTTGTACACGCAGGCCACCTTTTTGTCCACCTAAAACAATAGAATTTCCGAGAATGAATTTAGCTCCTCTTCTCCAACGCATGTTCCAACCATAATCAGCCGAAACACCTGCAGCATTATTTGGTCCTATTGCAGTGAAGTTTGACAATACAGGTGAAGTAATCGGAGCTCTGCTCAACAAAAACCCATTGGAAGGATTTACATTGTCTACTTCAAAATTGTTTGATACATCCCCGGTTGTTCCTTTTGCATCGGTGAATGCGGGATCTTTTATAGAAACAGCAAACTGTATTTTACCACGATATCCATCATCCATATCATAATCATCATCTGCGCAATTATATGCGATAAGGTGTTTTGCATTTACGGTGCCTCCGAAAAATTCAAAAGCATCATCGAGTCCTCTGACAACCTGTACGTAGTCAATGCTTGTGCCCGAACCCACACCATACAATGATAATCCATTAACCTCGTCACCCGGATTAACTGCTTTACCAGCATATTCGATACGAACATATTTTAGTGTACCCGAGTTATCAGCATCATTAGTACCGCCAAATGCGCTGTAAGCTGCATCAACACCACCTTCAATTACTGAGTGGTTACCATTGCCGGTGGCCTGACCTACGATAATAACGCCACCAAGATCTCCTGGTTGGCGTGTACCTTCAGCAGAAGTGAAAACGATTGGTTCTGTAGCAGTACCAACTGCCTGAATTTTTGCACCACGATAAATAACCAAGACTCCGGCAGAGTCTTTATTAGAGACGATTTTAGTACCCGCATCGATTGTCAGCGTTACTCCGCTATTTACATATACATATCCACGCAGACGATATGTTTTATCTTTTGTCCAATGCTGATCAGCAGTAATAATACCACGAATATCTGGTGTAGTACTACCGCCACCGCCACCGCCGCCGCCTGGAGGATCAGGTTGGTTATCGCTTTTTTTACAAGCGCTGCTCACCACCAATAAACCAATAAATAAACTTCCAATAATTTTTTTCATAAACTTTTTTTGTTTTTGTTCTACGCGGCGAAGCTATCCCCGCAATCTTACCAAATAGTTAAGGGCGTTTTACTAAATTGTTACTTACCGAAACTATAGCGTAGTGCAAGAGTGGCGGTTGTGCCGTACTTATTCGAGATAATCTTTTTATCCTCAGCTGCTTTGTAATTTGTATTAGATGGATTCACATCATATTTATAATACCAGGTAAAGGATTGCGCCAGCAAATCGCTTAACGTTAACTTAACTTCAAGTTTGTTATTAGCCATTTTTTTACTGATCTGAAAATCGACTACATCACGTGGTTTCTCAAATATATTCAGTGCTGCTCCACCCTGTGCACGGAAACGAAGGCGCGGCCCGATACGATTATAAAGAAGGTTACACGAGAATCCTTCATTAGAAGAAGTATAGTTTAATCCGCCATTGATAAGATAAGGCGACTGCCCCTGCAATGGGCTATTGATGCTTAAGCCATTAAACTGTACAGATCCTTTGATATAGGCTGCATTAGTATAAATCGTAAGCTGGTTGAATAATTTTCCACCTACAAAATCAAGCTTCTTACGTATTTCGATCTCAGCCCCGTATGCTGTAGCATGATCTGCATTCTCATAAGACAATACGTCATTTCCCTTGTTAGTTTGTTCAATAGGCTTATCGAAATATTTATAAAATAAGCTTGCAGAAATAATTTCTCCTGCAGCAGGGAACCACTCGTAACGTAAATCGGCATTGGTATTCTTACATCTTTCAAGATCTGGATTACCACGAATAGCCACATAATTATCATAATCAAAAACACTGTAATCTGCCAGTTCTCTGAACTCTGGACGGTTAACTGATTGCGATCCGGAGGCCCTGATATTCGTTTTGTTATTTAAGGCATAGGTAAACAAAGCTGACGGTAACACATCGGTATTATCGTACGTTTTAGTTCCCTTATTTTTTGCAGTAAGTTCCTGCTTGTATTTCTCTACGCGAACCCCCCAGGTGAGCTTAATCTTATTGGTAAACTTATTATCAAGCATTACATAACCGGAATTTAATAGGGCATTTGCTGTATAATCAGTAGAGTTCGTTTCAATATTTGCTACAGTAAGATTATACTGGTCGATATTTTCAGGAGAGAAAATAGTATGGAAAGTCGTCGCTTTTGTTTCTGGTATCTGTACGCCAAGGAAACTGAGAGAAGCATATCCTAATGCGTCTACTTCAACCGTTCTGTCACGGTAATAATTCATTGTTCCGAATTTCAACTTCTGCTCTTGCCCTAACCAGGTAAATTGTTTCATGATATTGGCAGAAGCTCCATAGATGTTTTCACCAAGAAATGAATAAACACGTCCTGCATTCCTGATCTCAGGTGAATTATCATTACTTAATTTGAGATAAAAGTTATTTGCGTCACCTTGTGGTGAACGGAAAGCGAGAATACGCTGATCTGGCTGATTCTTGTATGTATATCCGAAAGAGGTGTTCCAGTCAACATTCCAATCACTTCCGAGTTTATGAGCTCCCTCTAATACAGAATTAACTAACCCGTTAGCAGACGCTTCACTATTAGCGCTTTTTATATAGAATGGATCCGCATTGGGATCAATTTCGTAACTGGCGCCATTACGAATGCCGATAGTTTTTACGAAATTATTATTGAAAAGATTTTTTAAAGAGATTTTACTTTTCCCATAGGAATAAGTGAGATTCAATAACGCCGACATATTATTCTTTTCATCATAATTAGTCGTATTGTAATCATATCTTAATTGTTTAACGATATCAAAATCACTTCTGTCTCTGTCCGAAACAGCTCTGCCATTACCATAACCGATAGAATATATATAACCTAATTTGTGGCCTTTCTTCAGCAACGCCGTATTTCCACCAGTATAAGTAAAACTTATAGAAGGCAGACTTTGACGGGCAGCCTGGTATCCATATGTATTTGGGAATAATTTAGTTACTGATCGTTTGAATTCATCGCTCTTAAGAATAAATCCGTTTTTATGCCGGTAATACGGACCGGGGATCAATCTTGAATCATCGAAAAAACCAAGTGCATCCGTAGACCCTTTCGGATAAGAAGAATAAAAATTCTTAGCGGTAGTCAGAGAATTGTATCCAATAGAAACAGACAATTCACTTATTTTTTTAGAAGGATAATCTTTTGTCAACACCTTGACTGCACCACCAGCAAAGTCACCAGGAAGATCTGGTGTTGCTGATTTATAAATAACGATATTATCAACTACGGAAGAAGGAATAATATCAAAAGCAAAAGCTTTTTTATCTGCTTCAGTGCTGGGTAGAACGGAATTATTAAGAAGTGAAACATTATATCTTTCACTTAAGCCACGGATAACAACAAATTTATTATCCTGTACTGATGCACCGCTTACTCTTTTTAAAACCTCGCCTGTATTCTTATCAGGTGATTTTCTTATTACTTCTCCTGATATCCCATCTGATATAGAGGAACTATTTTTTTGCACATTGTATAATGTAGCCTGCGCTTCTTTCCGGGCCGTAGCCTTTACAACTAATCCTTCCAATTGCTTACTTGCCCTTTCCAAAGAAATATTGAGCGTTGGTGTAACACTCTCGGTTACTTCCACATCTGATATTTCCTTTGTGCTATAGCCAACAGTAGATATAGTCAGGGTATATTTCTTATTTTTCTCCAGTGTAATAAAAAAACCGCCTTCTACATCCGTATTTACGCCAGTATGTACAGCAGCATTATCAGTACTACTAATTAAGATAGAAGCCCCAACGATGGCATTGCCTGTTTCCCCGTCAATAATCTTTCCCTGCAACTTTACTGTAGTCCGTGTCTGGGCCATTGATAATAATCCCATACATGACAGGAGAGCAAGCAGTTTCAATTTCAGTAACATAATTTCATCAGATTTGTAGGGGCAAAGAAATGACTAAAACGTTACCGTCATGTTACGCCAGCGTTACGGAATTGTAACCTGAATGTTACCGAATTGTTATGCCTCTTTTAAAACCTGAATTGTAAGCGGCAGGTCAACAGGTTATCCTTTAAATCATGGGTATAACCATTGAGTATGGTTGATTCGTTAGTAACAATTTCGTAATACAGGATCAGCTTGACTGTGCCTGTTACGATACGTGAAAGTCCTAACCCAAGCGTAGAATATTTAATATCTCCCTCATTAAGTAAAGTCCCTGGCTTGCCAATTTCTTTTTTAGCAACCTGGCTATTCGGATCGTACCAGTCATACTTAACCAGCAATTGAGTTTTGCTGCTAATGATATCCTGTATAAAATAAAAGAAGGCGCCATTGAATTTCCGGATAAAAGTAGGGCCGGTAGGAAGTGTGCCCGGACTGACTGAAGTAATCGGCGTACCGGATTGTTTACCTGTCCAGCATTCACCACGTATTTCGGTGACTGTTTTCTTATGAAGCCATTTCAATTGCATATCGGCCCCGTAATATTGCCGCGGCGCTGTTTTACCTGCATTGGTCAATGAAGAATCGACAATAAATGCTTTATCACCGGATGAAATGTTACCATCTTTGTATACATACTTAGATACCTGTCTCCATCCGCCATGTAACTGACCGATGCTTCCGCTTAATTCGAATTTGCCAATGCGTAATGGTTTCAAAATAATACGGCCGATGACATCTTTTACATTATCTATTTCACCGGTACCGGCAAGACCGGGACCATTAAATATACCCGCATCAATTCTTATATAACGATTGCGGGCAGTCTTTCGCTGTGGTTCGTAAGAAACCATTGCACCAAGATCTCTTTCAGATGGTACGAGTTCCTGTGACATGCGTCCACGTTCGGGCGTCTCGCGATAGGAAGAAGAAAGGTTCACTTCAAATCCGAATGGCCGTGCAAAGACACCGGTGGTTAAAGAAAAGAGATTCCTTTTGGTCTCGTAGAGACGGATAAACATAT
>JBDTPD010000153.1:0-8138 GCA_039932855.1 Chitinophagaceae bacterium
CGGTAAGAATAACTTCCTGTCCACCTAATACTGAAAGATTATGCTTGCCGCCATTCTTCAATGAATAAGTGGCAGTGTTTGTCCAGCGGAAACCATTTGTATTTGAATTGGTGATCTCGCCCAATGGAAGGTTACCACCTACGTTTCTTGATTCACCGGTGAGCGGACCATAATATCTTCTGCTTTGACCAAATCCGAAATCCAATCCGAACTCACTACGATAAGTAAGATTGCTGAGCACTAGCCAGGAAACACCAGCATTCATGTTTAATGCTTTGTTCACCAGCTTGCGGTAATCCTGCGCCACCAGTTGTTGTGGATTGATCTGGCTTTTCAGGAATTGTTCATAGTCATCATCTGGCCCTGTTGGATCCAGCTGGATCTGATCAGCAATACCATTTACAGGACGTGTAGTTACCGCATCACTGATACGGAAGCTGGATGAACCGGATGATCCTGCACCATTTACGACAGTATGAATAAACCGGGAAGCAAAATCAAGTTTTATTTTATCAGAGATATCATGGCTGATCTTAAGGTTCAGATAGTTTCTCATGTAACCCGATCCTGCGAGTAATCCATCATCAGTATTATTGGTGACGCTTAAACTCATTTTTGTTTTAACTGTACCACCTGATACACTGATACTATGTTGTTGTGAGTAGGCAGGATCGCCAAATAATTTATCCTGCCAGTTGGTGCCTTTCTGATACTTGTAGAGTTCAAGATCATCGTATGCACCGAAGTATTTGGTAAAGTTGTCTACTTCTGTTTGGTTTCTCAATTTGGCATACTCATATTGAGCAAGCACAAACTCATAAGGTGATAATACTTTTAATTTTTTCGGAAGTGTGCGGGCCTGACCATAACCGTTATAAGAAACAGTAGTCTGTCCTGCTTTTGGTTTCTTGGTTGTAATGATCACCACACCATTCGCACCGCGCGCACCATAGATAGCTGCTGTAGCGGCATCTTTTAAGATATCGATACTGGCGATATCGGAAGGAGGAATATCATTGATGCTATTAACCGGGAAACCATCTACGATATATAAGGGTGAGTTGTCCTGTGTAACTGAACCGCCACCACGAATGCGGATAACAATTTCAGCACCGGGTGCACCATCAGTTGTGGTTACCTGTACACCGGGCAATCTTCCGGTGATTGCTTCTGCAGCACTTGACACGGGTATTTTTTCTAATTGCGCACCGCTGATTGAGGAGACCGTTCCGGTAAGATCCCTTCTCTTTGCTGTACTATAACCTACTACTACCACATCATCGAGCGAAGAAACATTCTTAACCAATTTTACCTGCAGGTTATCTCCATCTGCAGAAACAGAGGAAGAACTATAACCCGAATAAGATACTTCGAGTTCATGTTTACCGGTAGCAGGAACCTGGATAGTGAATTCACCAGCCGCGTTGGTCTGAGTTAGGACCTGTGTTCCTTTAAGATGAATGTTAACGCCGTTGAGGGGGAGACCTGCGTCATCTGTTACTTTACCTTTTACAGATCGTGTCTGACTCCATGTGGTAAGCACACAAATGAGCATCATGCACAACAGTGCAATCTTTTTCTTCATACACAAGCAATTTAGCAGTGGCCCTTGGGAGGTCCGTTTTGAAAGATGGTTACCCGCAATCAAATAAGTAACCAATGTTAGGACCGTGAATCTACATACCTATTGATGAATATGTATATATTGAATCCCCTTTTTTTACGCAATCGTTCCCGGCATCGTTATCGTTTTGCATTGGAAAACAACTGGTTAGAGGACAGTCGGCAGTCTATCAGTCAGCAGTCGGCAGTCGCAGTTTATAAGCAGATCATGCATTTTTTATTCGAACAAGAAGTGAAATTTCTGATAGCGGAAAATGACTGCCGGCTGATAGACTGCCAACTGGCTCTCGATTACCAACTGAAAACTGCCGACTGAATTCAGTAACTTTAGACGTCATGAAGTTTGAAGCCGTTACTATTAAAGACATTGCGAAGGCCCTCGGGTTATCTACTTCTACGGTATCAAGGGCGCTGCGGGATAGTTATGAGATCAGTCCGGAGACCAAAAAACTGGTGCTGGAATATGCAGAAAAGATCAATTATCACCCAAATCCGATCGCCCTTAGCCTGAAAGAAAGAAGAAGTTTATCCATCGGCGTTATCGTTAGTGAAATCGCTAATAGCTTTTTTTCCCAGGCCATCGATGGTATTGAATCCATTGCCTATAAGAATGGCTATAATGTTATCATTTCTCAAACCCGTGAAT
The DNA here is from genome assembly GCA_039932855.1 of Chitinophagaceae bacterium. Classification (GTDB taxonomy): domain Bacteria; phylum Bacteroidota; class Bacteroidia; order Chitinophagales; family Chitinophagaceae; genus JAJKIP01. The sequence continues at coordinate 2,270 of JBDTPD010000153.1, forward strand.
CGGTAGACAGGGAAAAGATCAACCTGAATTATCTCACCTCGCGCTCGATCGATGGACTGGTAGTATCAGTATCAGCCGAAACAACCGACTTCAGCAATTTTAAAGAATTGTATGAACGTGGTATGCCGATCGTTTTCTTTGACCGCATCGTGAATGATATCAATACACATAAAGTGATCGTTGATAATTATAAAGGAGCGTATGATGCCACGAGTGAACTGATCTCGCAGGGGTATAAAAATATTGTAGCGATTACCAACAGTGAAGTATTATCGATTACCAGCGAACGACTGGCTGGATACAGAGCAGCATTAGCCGATCATCAGTTTACAGTGAGAGATGAATCGATTGGTGTTTGTCCGCATGGTGGATTAGTATTATCAGAAATTGAAGATGTTGTTTCTGATCTGTTAAAACAAAAGCCAAAACCTGATGCTATTCTTGCATTGGGTGATAAATTAACGACTGGTACCTTGCGCGTATTAAAATCAAAAAAGATAGCGGTACCGGATGATATCGGGTTAATGGGTTTCTCTAATTCAGAAACTACAGAGCTCATCGATCCGCCATTATCTATTATCAAACAACCTGCGTTTGAAATGGGCGAGATCGCTACTACGCTATTATTACAAATGATCGAAAGTAAAAGACCGGTTACCGACTTTGAAACAAAAGTGCTGGCGCCGCAATTGATCATTCGTGATTCTTCCCGTAAACAATCAACAAAGACAAAAGAAATCGCATAGGTTTCACGCAAAGACGCTAAGATTTCGCGAAGGCGCAAAGAGATACTAAAATCAGAAACCCTTTGCAGCTTTGCGAAATCTTAGCGTCTTTGCGTGAAACTCAATTTTATTTCTGTGCTTTTTCTTTTGCAAACTGTACAGCTTGCTTATTTAATTCTTCTGAAGAAATTGTTGCAGCTCCATTATCAATAATAATGCGGTAAACGAAACGAACTTTTTCACCTGGTTTCAATTTCATATTCTTCTCACTCTTTCCATTGGTAAAAATCTTTTCTCCCAATGGATTGGCAGCAAACAATCCATATCCTCGTGCATGCCAGAAGGTCGGATAATTAGGATTGGAAGGACGATCAATAATAGCAATACTGATCGAATCATTTTTCATTTTCCCATATACCTTGCACCAGGCAGCACGTGTGCTCCAGGCGCTATCACCTTGTTTGCCTTCGCTGGTAATATAATTTCCATTGGCAATATTATCTGCACTTGCTTTGACGGTTGTCACATTTCCTTTATCATCAGTAAATTTCTGATCTTTCATAGCTGGTATCTGTAACTCATGTGCCAGTCGTAATCCAAGCATACCATCTTTTGCATCATTGAAAGAAACATCTTTTACGGCTGTCAGGATGGTTTCTCTGTCAATGAATCGTTGATGATCATTGCCACTAAAAGTATAAGTCGTTTGTTCCGTTAACAATGTTTCATTGGCCTGGTTGGTCCAGCGGGCATGAAAAGTAAACCCGCCACTCTGGAAATCTCCCATGCTCTTAGCAGTTATCCCTACGATCTCATCAGTTTTTATCCAACCATACATTTTCTTTTTTTCCGCAGGAATAGCAAAAGAATTATTCCAGAAATCCAACCCATTTACATTCTCATAGTTAAACCAAAGGCCAAGATGATGTGGATGATCTGTTGGTTCACCCGGTAAGGGGTTTAACGGAAATCCTCTTGTAACAATGGTACCATTAGCGGCTGTCAATGGATATAAAACTGGTTTTTCCAATGAATCAGGATAAAGAAACGTGGTGAAATATTTTCCCCCGATCATTACATCTAGCTTTTTATCTTTTTTATCCTGTACGATCTGAACCTTCTGCCATTTCTGTGCAGAGGCGTGAAAAAATAAACCAGCTGTCAAAATCAATATGATTATGTATTTCATTTCTGATGAGTTAAACGATTTTTCAAATTAAAAAGTCAAAAATCAAAAGAGAGCTCTTATTCAGACCACCTTTTTGACTTTTGACTTTTTAATTTTGAATTATTAATATTTGAAAATTTTACCACCCGCCATCACTTCCTGCGTTTTTTCATCAAACGTCACTTTCAACCCGGTATGTACCGCCGCATTGGTCATGATCGTAGCAATAGAATGACTATATCCCGCTTCTACCGGAGCATGCGGTGTCTTACGACTGCGCACACATTCCATCCAGTTGCGGATGTGATTAGAAGTAAGTTTATCACCACCGGTATTTGCAGAAGCAATAACCGCTTCTGTTTCTGACAAACTCATTTCCGGTAAAAGATTTGGTTGAATACCCATTTCATCAGCAAACCTCTTTGTCAATCCACCTTTAGAAGAAACCTGGTTAGTATTCAGATTCAATTCACCACCATTAGAATAATAAATTTCTGCCGGATGCTCATCACCATTGTGCATACGTGATCCGAATGTAACCTGGAAGCCTTTCGACATATCATTGATCGGACCGTAATCGAATACGGCAGTAATAGTATCCCAGTTCTTTCTTCCGTCTTTCCACATATAAATACCACCATTGGCTACCACACTACGCGGATGCTGAATACCACTGAACCAATGCACCGTATCTATCTGGTGACTCATCCATTGACCAGGCAGACCAGAAGAGTATGGCCAGAACAAGCGGAACTCCAGATATTTTCTTGCATCAAATGATTCAAACGGACGATTCAGCAAATATCTTTTCCAATCAGTATCTTCTTCTTTCAATAATGGAACAACAGCCGGTCTGCGCCAGCGACCTGGTTGATTCACGTTCCAGGTAAGTTCTACCATGGTGATATCACCAAACTTTCCTGACCTGATAAATTCATTCGCTGCCTGGTAATTACCACCACTTCTTCTTTGCGAACCGATCTGTACGATCCTGTCACTTGCTTTAATTGTTTTAAATGCATAGCGTGCATCTTCCATTGTTTCTGCAAATGGTTTTTCGACATACGCATCGCAACCTGCTTTCACCGCTTCGGCTGCATGTAAAGCGTGTTGAAAATCGGCCGTACTGACAAACACAGCATCTACCAGTTTCTTGTCATACATTTCTTCATTATTACGACAAGCGGTCACATCATGACCCATTTTATCTTTCCATAATGCCGAACCATCTTCTCTTCTCTTTTTCCAGATATCAGAGACAGCAACAACATCAAAATTCAATTCCTTGTAATGGTTCATGAAACAGGGCACATGCGAACTGCGGTGCCTGTCAGAAAATCCAACCACGCCTACGCGGACGCGGTCATTAGAACCTATAATGCGGGAATAACTTTGAGCGGTCCAACCCATCTTGGACACCATCACACCGGCGCCGGCCAGTGCTGTACGTTTAATAAAAAGGCGACGTGATTTTTCCATATAGCTTTTTTTCAGTTTAGCAGTTGGCAATCTTGCAGTCGGCAGTCAGTGTCTGGTATCAGGTCCTGAACTACTTGTTCGAAGTTTGATTGCTAACTAAAATCGATGATCGTTAAATTTACGTAAGACCGTTTACTTATCTCGTTTTTTTATCCGCTATCGTTTTCGATAAGCAAGACTCATGGTAAATGAAATGCATTTTGATAAATTAACTATCCTTATCATTCCTGCTCCTCACAATCCTTTAATCCTGCTAATCCTCCCAAATCCACGTTCAGACAAACGAACAGTCAGACTAGTGCAACCCATCAGGTTTCTCCCTCTCCGCCACTTCCTCCGGTACTTACGGTGCGTCAATAGTAACGGCTTATCATATACCTCGGTTTCGCCTTAATAATAATTCCGGTTTTTAGCCATGGGTGCACGGATATCGCCTTCGACGATTGTTGCCGAAGGCAAAAATCCGTACACCCGTGGCTAAAAATCACTCGTTGTTGGTATTTTACCATCCAAGACTTCAATTATTTAAACATCCAACAATTCAGAACAGTTTTACATTCAGTCGTTGGTGCCTGGATTATGAAATTTGTATTGCCATTTTTCAGAACAACAACAACGGCGTAAAAATTCAAAAAAACAGCGCCCCTTTTTGAATTTTTACTTTTGATTTGACTTATCCCTTCGTCCGTGGCTAAAAATTATTTTAAATAAGCTTTCATGTATTCCACAAAAACATTCCAATCAGTTGGCACCATCCCATGCCCACCAACATGCATATAATATCCCAACGTAGAAGATGGCAATGTTTCTGCTTTCGGCATCTCATTACTCTTCATCCCATCTTTTCCTAATAAATTATACACCGGTGTAGCCGCAACGGCCGCTAAGAATTCTCCTTTCGGATCTGACCAGTAATCCTGGTCGCCGGTCTGCAATAACAATGGTCGCGGCGCAATAAGTGATACCAGCATATGCCCATCAACAGGAAAACTATTGACACTATCACCATAACGCTGATAGTTGCCGGCAAACTGGTAAAAATATCTGGTAGGATGTGATAGAAGTTTGATCGTTTCACCATAATTACGCCGGCTGAGTGCGGCACCGCCTTCACCGGAACAACTTGCAATGATCATAGCGAATCTCGTATCGGTTGCGCCTGTCCACAAAACTGTTTTGCCTAATCGTGATACGCCTAATAAAGCAATTCTTTTTGCATCGACTTGTTTATCTGTTTCAAAATAATCCATGGCGCGACTCAATCCCCAACTCCATGCAGCAATAGTGCCCCATTCATTTGCCGCAGGCTGAGTGGCTCCGGGTTTTAAATAATAACCTTCGATACCATATGGTATGCCTCCGGCAAAATCAGGCTCGATATCACCATAATAAACCGCGGCAACACCAAACCCGGCTTCGATAAACGGATCGATATTTATTTTACCGAAAGAAGTTCCACTCTGCGCAGGCACCTTCTTCCCTTCTTTTGTCCATACTTCACCGGCTCTGATACCGGGATCATTGAACATATTACTATTAGCAGTAAAAGAAACATTGAATAATAACGGCACCGGTTTCTTTGCATTAGCAGGAAGATAAATGACCAGGTCCATTTTATGTGAAGTGTCCTTTGTGAGATACACTGTCACTTGTTTGCGAATAGCTTTACCATCAAAGGCGGGAGTTCCTTTGTCAAAAACAGTTGCGTTTAACCCTGTTGATGTAGCAGGTGCTTTACCAAATTGATTTTCTTCATATAAATGAATGATCTCCGGCCGGCGTTTATCATACCAATCTTTAGAAGTAGTAACTTTTTTCCCATTCAATAACATCAATGGATCGGGCAATGTATACGTTCCTACAGAATCCTCGCTGTAATTGACATAAATACCTGCAACTACTCTTGTGGGAGGTTTCTGACTGAAACTTTGATTGGTAATACTAAATAGAAAGAGAAGGAACAATAACCGGGGGCAATGACCTTTCATATCAATCGTTTGTGATAAGACGATTAAAACCAGCGCATCCGGCTATGTGGGGAGAAAAAATTTACGGAATCGATCCCGGGAAATGCATTTTGAAATTTATCACTATATCAATCGTGAGTCGTGAGGCGGAAATCGGCAGTCGGTGTACTAACCTGTAACGTTTATTACTGGTATCATTGATTGACTTCCGACTGACGCCTCACGACTCACGAACCTCTACCCGCTGATCATCTTAATTACTTCGCCCAGATTGCTCGCTCCCCAATGCTCCACATATTTCCCATCTCTTAAGCGAATAATGTCGATCACTTCGATTGCCACTTTTTTATTTGAAGCAGGTATCCCCATAAACTCACCGGTATGTGTGGCATGAAATGTTTTTCGCGTGGTCACTCTATCTAATTCTGCTATCTGATCATGTATGACGACCGATATATCAGGAAAACCCATCCTGAGTATATGTTGAATAAAATAAAACATACTCTCAGGGCCATTCGGTGTACCAGCCG
>JBDTPD010000154.1:0-8137 GCA_039932855.1 Chitinophagaceae bacterium
ATTCAGACTCAGGATTTGTTTTTTTTACCAACTATGAAAGTTATAAAGGAAAGCAACTGGCAGAAAATCCAAAGGCATGCCTGGTTATTTTCTGGAAAGAATTAGAGCGGCAGGTTCGTATTACAGGATTGGTAGAAAAAGTAAGTGCTAAAGAAAGTGACGAATATTTTCATTCGCGTCCGGTAGGAAGTCAGCTTGGTGCTGTTACTTCTCCGCAAAGCACGATCATAGAGAACCGCGAGTGGTTAGAAAATAAATACCAAGACCTGGAAAAGAAAATGGAAGGTCATGCCATTGATCGCCCTGATCATTGGGGTGGTTATCTCGTCAAACCCGTGTTGATAGAATTCTGGCAGGGCCGTCCGTCACGGCTGCATGATAGATTGGAGTATTCTATTCAGGAAGGGGGAGGGTGGCGGATAGAACGACTCGCCCCATAAAGTACGAAGTTAGATGTACGAAGTACGACAGTACTATAATTGAAATGACTTCACCTATTGAGTGTCGTACCTCGTATTTCTTACTTCGTAGTTTTTTTTGCTGCTTTCTTTACAACTTTCTTCGCAGGTCTTGCTTTACCGAAAGAACCTTTGAAACGTTTGCCTTTTGCTGTTTTTTTATCTCCTCTGCCCATAATAATGTGATGATTTATTTTGTAAAAGTAAGAAGTTTAACTAAAAAAGCTCCAATACAATAGCATCGGAGCCTTTTAAGTCTTGTAACGATTGATTACATTTTTGCGGAAAGCTCTTTACCTGCCTTGAAGCGGGCAACCTTTCTTGCTTTGATCTTGATCACTTCGCCTGTTTGTGGGTTGCGGCCGTTACGGGCAGCTCTTTTGGAAACGGAGAAAGTACCAAAGCCAACAAGTGTAACTTTACCACCACCTTTCAATGTCTTTGTAACTGCCTCAACAAAAGAATCCAGTGTTGCATTCGCCTGGGTTTTCGTAATGCCGGCATCATCGGCGATCTTTGCGATTAATTCAGCCTTGTTCATAATCTTATTTTTTGTGTTTTGCTTAACGGTGGCAAATTTATATGCTTTTTAATATCATCAAAAAATTTTTATTCTTTTTATTCAATCAATAATCGGCCCGAAACCGCGTGGGACAAGCATTTTGCGGGATTTACTATTTTGATAAAAGTGAAATAAATAAATGTGTATCAATGAAAACCATGCTGGTAGCGGGTTTCAGCGTACGTGGCCTGAAATTCAGGCGGGACAAGGGTTTGCGGAAATATACTATTGAGAAAAAATAAAAAAATAATAAATATTCTTTTGCACACTCAATTCACAAGTCTCATCATTGTTCGAAAAGAAATAAATTTATTCCCCCATTTTTTTATTGCTTTTTCTCTCATCGCGTCATCAAAATTTTCTACATAGAAATTATAACGATCGTTATTCTCTGCATGATATTGTACAGCATAGGTGAGACCTTCTTCATCATCTGCTTCGGCTAAATGAAGAATAATGGCATGCGTGAAACAACCTGTCTCCAGCATAGCAGGAATATATTCTTCCTTTAACCAATGCAGCCACGATATTGCTACACTATGCTCGATCTTGGTTGTGATGTTGTAGATAATCATTTTTTTAATTAAGAATTAAGAGTTATGAATTATGAATGGAACCCGATAGTCAGGTAATTCATAATTCTGAATTCATAACTCATAATTACTTTGTCTTGTCTTCTATGAGTATTCTCTTAAGCCGCTGATACATGAAAGATACGGTAAGCAATAATATGCCTAACAAGATGAACGCAGCGATTTTTCCACCCGGCGGTATGTTGCGGATATCATAACTGAAGAGTTTGATCAATGTGACTGTAAATAAACTCAGGGAAATAATTCGAAGTGTACGGAAACTGTATTTCATTCCCAGCCAGATCATCACAAATGAACAAATACTCCAGAGAATGGTAAGACCAGCTTTATAATATAAATTGGTCCACCAGGTCCAGTCGTCTTCATTGCGATAAGTGGTCCATAAAATAAGGTGATACATTTCTACACTTAATACAAGTACTATGCTGATCGCAGCAATCCAGGTAAACTGTGAACGATACTCCTGCCAGCGATCATTTTTCTTTTGAAAGAAAAAGCGAACCAGGTCAAATAATAAGTAAAGTAGTAAAATAGCGGCTAGCCAATGCGCTGAAAATAATAGTCCCTCCCCGCTAGCCAGCAGGCTGCTGCTTACGTCTGAATTATATTGAATACAAACCAGGTAAATCGCTACGCACAGAGCCGTTAATAGAAATTTTAATAAGGAAAACAAAGAAGAGCGCCTGAATAATTGCAACAAAAGAAAAGCAACAGCAAAAGTATATGCCTGCAGGTAAACCATGTTTACGTTTGATTCAGGGAAATGCATCCTGAATTGAAAGTCTATTTCCAACGCACCTGTTATATATGCTATCATGATCGCGATACCTAATGCAAAACTCTTTACATGATTTGTAGCAATGCCTTGTATGAATACTGGCTCAGTTTCTTTTTTTAATAATAAATAATAGATAAACAATGATAGCGATGCTGCTATACCGGTGATAAATCCACGGTTGATGATGACCGGCATTGCATTGGTGTAATTAAAATAATCTGACCAGGTTAATAGTAAACTAAAAGACATCAGTATACTCACAATGACGGACGCGTATTTCAAATGAATGATCCTTGATCGCTGGTATAGCCACAATAGTACAACCGACTCAGCTGCCCAGAATAGAACCACGTGATTGCCTTTGAACTGTATAGGAGCTATCAACGAGACAAATGTTAATGAAAGTCCGATAAGCAGGGAGACGAAATTTTTGTCGATATTTTTTTTCTGATAAAAAAGAAAAACCAGCAACAGGTTAACGATACCCAATATGCCCGTGAATAACCCTTTAAAATTTCCACCGGTATGATTCAGAATAGCGATACCAGCCACATAAAAAAGAAAATTTATGCTGAATACAATGATAAAATCAAACGCCCTGAACTTTCGCTGCATGCGTATACTATTCAGGATATTCATCCCAATACAAAGTATGTAAAATATCGTCGCGAACAAGAATGCCTCTTTATAAGGCAAGGTGTCAGGATCATCGAAAATAGTTCTCTTGATCAGCCAGCCGCCATAAATGAATGTGGTAAAGAACAACGCAATAATATTGATTGATGACCAGCGTTTGAACCATGCCAGCACCATTAATCCTGCATTGAGAATACTGAGGTAAGTAAACAGGGCGACATAATTTTCCTGCCCGGTGGTAAGAAGAAAAGGAGTGATGAAACCGCCAATCGTTGCCAGTATTGCCAGCTCCTGCCTGTTATAATATAACGAAAGCAGGACAGCAAAACCAGAAATGATGACCATGATAATAAAAGCCGCAGCCTGACTGACCAGGTGATATTCATGAAATGCAAAGGCAACAGTGAAATAAAATACGGTAAGACCACCGCCTACCAATACAGAACTGAAAGAGCGATAACTATTGCGGATATAATGTGCCACTCCTATTAATATGCCGCCTGCAGCAAGACCAATCAGTACGCGACCTGTTTCATTGATCCAGTTTTTATCAATTGCATATTTTACAAAGAAAGAAATGCCTAATGCAAGAATAGCAATACCGATCTTGTTGATCAGGTTTTCACCAATAAATTTTTCGATATCCGTATTTTTATGTCTCCAGCTTTCTTTTTCTTTGAATTTGCGTTCATCAACCTCCTCCACAGCTTTGATAGAAGCAATATCTTTTGTGATGGTTTGTTTTTTAATTTCTTCTACCGGAGGAGTAACAATAACGGGCTTAGGTTGAATATCTGCAGTGGCTGTTTCTTTAACCAGGGCAGTATTAACAGTATCAGGTCTTTTAATTTTTTCTGTAGTTACATCTGCATTTTCTAAACGGCGATTAAGTCTATCCAATTGTTTTTGCAACTGGTATAGCGTTTCTTTATTTGCAGAAATTTTACCAAGTATATTGAAGAGGAGGGCAATAATAATAACGGCAGCAATAACAAGCAATATGATTGCATCCATAAACAGCTGATTTGTTATTTAAAAATCAGCAATATTCTTTAGAATAAGCCATTTATGAGTTTGTGTGTGAAAAAATTTAACAAATCAATTTTTCACTAAGACTTGATTTCCAGATACACAGGACAATGATCGCTATGTTTTACGTCAGGATATATTTCTGCATCTTTCAGATTTTTCTTCAATGCATCAGTCGTATTAATATAATCGATGCGCCATCCTTTATTATTCAATCGTACGGTGGGAAAACGTTGACTCCACCAGCTATAGCGATGTGGCTCGGGATGAAACTGGCGGAAAGTATCGATCCATCCATTGTCAAGAAACTTAGTCATCCATTCTCTTTCTTCAGGTAAGAAGCCTGAAGATTTCTTATTCCCTTTCGGATCATGAATATCTATTTCTTTATGTGCGATATTATAATCACCGCAAAGGATCAGCTTTGGATATTTCGTTCTTAGCTTATCAAGATATACTTTAAACTCATCCAGCCATACATATTTAAAACTCTGCCGCTCATCGCCACTGGTGCCGGATGGAAAGTATGCATTGATCACGCGGATATCACCAAAGTCGAGTTGCAATACTCTCCCTTCATCATCACTTACTTTATGCCCGGTACCATATTCTACATGGTTAGGTTTTATTTTAGTTAAAACAGCTACGCCGCTGTATCCCTTTTTCTGTGCGCTGAACCAATAGTCTTCATAACCCAGATCGGTAAAAAGTTTATGATTCACATTATCCTTAACCGCTTTTGTTTCCTGGAAACAAATCACATCAGCGGGATCAGTCTTTAACCAATCCACCAACCCTTTATTCATTGCCGATCTTATACCATTGACATTATAGCTTATAATTCGCATACAGGAAATTTGAGATGAAAATAAAGATAAATCTATTTCAAACAACATCAGTTTCACGCAAAGGCAATAAAATTAAGAGTTATGAATTAAGAATTATGAATGACTCCTGACATTCATAATTCTTAATTCATAACTCTTAATTTGCCCTACTGAAATCATTTAAAACTAATTAACACCAGCTTTATGACGAATACTTTATTTTTAAGGTTTGAACAGTAATTATGAGTGATGAAAAATTGATTCCGGCCAAAGAACAGGTATACCTGGATGGACCGAAGAGCCGGGGATATGAATTTGGTTTTGCATTCCGCGTATTCAAACAATTTATAAAAGGCTTCCGCACCCTGCATTTTGTCGGTCCCTGTATCACCGTATTCGGTTCGGCACGATTCAAAGAAGATCATCCATATTATATACAGGCAAGAGAATTTGGTAAACGTATTGCTGGATTAGGCTTTACTACATTGACAGGCGGCGGTCCCGGTATTATGGAAGCAGCTAACCGTGGCGCTTTCGAAAATGGTGGCTATTCAGTAGGATGCAATATTCAATTACCATTCGAGCAACAAGCCAATCCTTACGTTCAACGTTCAGTCACCTTTGAGCATTTCTTTGTCCGTAAAGTATTGCTGGTAAAATATTCTTACGCATTTATTATCATGCCCGGTGGGTTTGGTACAATGGATGAATTGTTTGAAACGATCACGCTCGTACAAACCAAAACGATCACCCAGTTTCCTGTTGTATTGTTCGGCACCGAATATTATAAGGAGCTATGGGATATGTTTCAGATCATGGCGGATAAGGGTACTATTTCCAAGGAAGATCTTTCACTCGTACTACTCACCGATGATATGGATGCTGCGATGGAACATGTACGCAGCTATATACAATCTAACTATAAAGTTAAGCCCCGCAAACGTTTGTGGTGGCTGTTTGAGAAAAGATAGGGTTTGTTGTGTGTTTTTTACACTACCTTCCCATCCTTCATTAACTCAAAGATTGTTTTCAAGATGAAACGAATTGTAACGATCTGTTTGCTGCTACTTTCCCAATACATTTTTGCGGCTGACAATTATCAACTATTTTCTCCCGGTAAAGAAATCAGGTTAACAGTAACTCATAGCGATGATGGTGTCGTTCGCTATAGTGTCGAATACAAAGCGCGGCCGGTGATCCTTCCTTCCACGCTTGGCTTTGTGTTCTCGCAACCGAGTGTGCGACTTGATAAATTTGTTTTACTTGATAAAACCGAAAACGAAGTAGATGAAACATGGAAACCTGTATGGGGTGAAGTGAGCTCTATCCGTAATAATTACAATGAGCTTACGCTAAAACTAAAAGACGTATCAGCTACCGGTGTTGAAGTAAATATTGTATTTCGTGTGTTTGATGATGGAATGGCATTCCGCTATGAATTTCCTACGCAGGAAAATTTAAGCCATTTCGTCGTGGCAGATGAACTTACTCAATTCACCATGACCGGTGATCACAAAGCTTTCTGGATACCGGGTGATTACGACTCCAATGAATTTTCTTATTATACAACAAAGCTCAGCGAAGTAGATGCAACAGGTGGTGGAAAGGCGCAGGAGATCTATGCCAAAACATTCTTTGATAAGAATGCGGTACAAACTCCTTTGATGATGAAAGCCGATAATGGTATGTATATAAATATCCATGAAGCGGCGCTGGTGAATTATCCAGCGATGGACCTGGTACTTGATAAAGCGACTATGACATTCTCTTCACAGTTAGTGCCTGATGCGGTTGGTAACAAAGCTTATCTGCAAACACCGGCTAAGACGCCATGGCGCACGATCATCATGAGTGATAAAGCGGTAAATATTCTTAGCTCGCACATGATCCTTAATCTGAATGAGCCGAGTACCATTGCTGATCCATCATGGATACATCCGCAAAAGTTTGTAGGTGTATGGTGGGAAATGCATGTAGGGAAAAGCAGCTGGGATTATAGTGGTCTGCAGGTAGGATCACAACAAGCGACTAAAGTGCCACATGGCGCAACGACGGCTAACGTAAAAAAATACATAGACTTCGCTGCTGCCAATGGAATTAATGGTGTGCTGGTAGAAGGATGGAACACTGGTTGGGAAGATTGGTTTGGTCAATGGAAAGAAGATGTGTTTGATTTTGTAACACCCTATCCTGATTTCGATGTAAAAGAATTATCTGCCTATGCACAGGCAAAGGGTGTGAAGATCATTATGCACCATGAAACATCTGCGTCAGTGACCAATTATGAAAGATGGATGGATACTGCGTATAAGTTTATGCGCAATAATGGATATGATGCCGTGAAGACAGGATATGTAGGAAAAATTATTCCGCGTGGTGAGCATCATGATGGACAATGGATGGTTCGTCATTATGAAAGAGTAGCAAAGAAAACGGCGCAATATCACATCATGCTGGATGCACATGAGCCGGTAAGACCAACAGGATTACAACGTACGTATCCAAACTGGCTGGCTTGTGAAGCGGCGAGAGGAAACGAATTCAATGCCTGGAGTGTCGGTAATCCGCCAGATCATGAAACTATTCTTCCTTTTACCCGCCTCATGGGAGGGCCGATGGATTATACACCGGGTTTATTTAAAATAAAAATGAGTTATTATAACCCGGAAAAGACGGAACAGATTCATACAACACTTGCCAAACAACTGGCGCTGTATGTAACAATGTACAGTCCGTTGCAAATGGCAGCTGATCTTCCGGAAAACTATGAGGCGCATATGGATGCGTTTCAGTTCATCAAAGATGTAGCAGTGGATTGGGATGATACCAAAATACTGGAAGCCGAGCCCGGCGATTATGTGGTGATAGCGCGAAAGGCTAAAGGAAAAGATAGCTGGTTCCTCGGTGCTATCACTGATGAGAATGCAAGAAATTTCACTATCAATACTGATTTTCTCGATAAGGATAAATGGTACTATGCCACGATCTATCACGATGCCGACAATGCCGACTGGAAAACGAATCCGGAGGCATATGTAATCGAGAAGAAACTGGTTTACTATAAAACTAAGTTGGCATTAAAATTAGCTCCCGGCGGGGGATCTGCGATTAGTTTTGTTTCTTTGACACCGGAACAGGAGAAAGAGATGAAGAAGGATATCCGGAAAATAATCAAAGAAACAACGAATCGTAAATAAAATGAGTCCAATAGAAAACTTTGGGTTTGCAGCCGGTGCAGTCACTTGTCTTACCTT
>JBDTPD010000155.1:0-8121 GCA_039932855.1 Chitinophagaceae bacterium
TTCCCAAATACTTCTTCATTCTTTTCATGGCTCCAGCCGGGATTGCAGAGCCTGTGTGCCGCGTTGAAATGTTCGGCCCTTGTCAGATACACCATATCGGTAAAATGTGGCCGCAAAGTTAAGTGAAACAGTCAACAGTTGGCAGTCCTTCAGTCGGCAGTCGGCAGTCAAAATCGTTTATCAGAAATATCTCACGCTTATAGTATGATACGGTCCAGTAGTTCGCAATCAATAATCAAGAGACTGTCGACTGTCGACTGAAAGACTGCCGACTGCCGACTGCCAACTGCGAACTGCCGACTGAATTTCCGACATTTGCCCCATGAATTGTTTACTGGTGGCTGCAACAGCCAAAGAGATATCAATCTTTCTCGATCATTACCGTAATACCGATAAAATATCTTTTGTTGATATCAATATTGATATACTGATCACCGGCGTAGGTCTTACTGCTGCTACGTATAGTCTGACCAAACAATTTGCATTAAAGCGCCCCGATCTTGTTATCCAGGCTGGCATTGCCGGTTGTTTTGATAAAAAAATCGCACTTGGTACGGTGGTCGGTATCAAACAGGATACTATTGCTGATGAAACAGTCATTGAAGGAAAAAAATTACGAACCCTGTTTGATCTTCAACTGGTATCAGCTGATCAATTGCCTTATAAAAAAGGATGGCTCGTAAATCCGGATAAGGCAATTTTTAAAAGAACTAAACTGAAAGGAGTGACGGGTATTTCTGTAAATCATATCAGCACGAATAAAGAAATGATCAAACTATATGAGCAGACTTTCTCGCCTGTAATTGAATCAATGGAAGGTGCTGCGTTGCATTATGTTTGTTTATCAGAAAATATTCCTTTCCTGCAATTGAGAAGTATCTCTAATTATATTGGAGAAAGAAATAAAACCAATTGGAAGATCAGGGAAGCGGTTCAAAACCTGAACAAAGAACTGATCCGTTTGTTGGAATCATTATAACCGGTGACCATGAAATTTACACTAGGATTTTCCCCCTGTCCCAACGATACATTCATCTTCGATGCATTAGTTAATCAAAAGATCGACACCGAAGGTTTTGAATTCAACGCCATACTGGAAGATGTTGAAACATTGAATCAATGGACATTGCAGGGCAAACTCGATATTACCAAACTCAGCTTCCCTGCTTTTTTTCGCGCTACTGATAAATATGTGATGATGAATTCGGGTAGTGCGTTGGGGAAAGGTGTCGGACCATTGCTGGTGACCAATTCAAAATTCAAAAGTCAAAAGTCAAAAAACGAAGCTGAGCTGGTAGAAGAAGCTGCTATTGCATTACCTGGAATAAATACGACGGCGAATTTGCTTTTTAGTTTTGCTTATCCGAAAGCAACGAATAAGAAGTTCATGATCTTTTCGGCTATTGAAGATGCCGTTGTCAATGGCGAAGCTGATCTCGGCGTTATCATTCATGAGAATCGTTTTACTTATCAACAGAAAGGATTGCATAAAGTAACTGACCTTGGTGAGCATTGGGAAGAAAAAATGAAAGCGCCTATTCCATTAGGAGGAATTGTTATTAAAAGAAATATGGAGAAAGATATTCAGTTAAAAGTTGACAGGCTGATCCGTAAGAGCCTTGAATATGCTTTTGCTAATTATCCATTAGTGACAGACTATGTAAAAGCACATTCACAAGCGATGAGTGAAGAAGTCATGCGCAAGCATATTGATCTGTATGTAAATAATTATTCGATTGACCTGGGTAGTGATGGAAAGAAAGCTATCCAAACCTTATATGATGTCTTTCTGAATAATAATCAAGATGTAAAAAAAGATAATTCGTTGTTTCTTTAGAAAGCTCAATTAAGAATTATGAATTATGAATGACGAACACAGATTCATAATTCATAACTCTTAATTCTTAATTGCTCATCTTCTCAAAGCTTCTTTATAAACCCTTAAACATCTCTCTCTCGCTTCTTCATGATCGACGATCGGTTTGGGATAGGAAAACTCTTCCAGTTCGGGTACCCATTTGCGGATATACTTCAGATCGGGATCAAATTTCTTTGTTTGTAAATACGGATTGAAGATGCGGAAGTAGGGGGCTGCATCACATCCACTACCGGCGGCCCATTGCCACCCACCATTGTTGGAAGCGAGGTCGTAGTCCAATAATTTTTTAGCAAAATAGGCTTCACCCCAGCGCCAATCGATCAACAGATGTTTGGTCATGAAAGAAGCAACGACCATACGGATACGATTATGCATAAAACCAGTAGCATTCAATTCACGCATACCGGCATCTACGATAGGATAACCTGTTTTACCATTGCACCAGGCATCGAATTCTTTTTCATTATTGCGCCACCTGATCTTATCATATTCAGGCTTGAATGATTGATGAACTACCTGTGGAAAATGCCAGAGGATCATTTGATAGAATTCGCGCCAGATAAGCTCATTTAAATACGTTTCATTTAATGACCCTGCTTCTCTTGCCAGTTCACGGATACTGATCGTACCAAAGCGGAGATGCACACCTAACCTGGATGTACCATGAATGGCAGGAATATCGCGTTGTTCTTTATAATGTTTGATCACTTCTTCTTTCCAGTTCTTCGGAGGAAATTTTTCACCGGCTGGCTTAAACTTCATTGAAGAAAGAGAAGGCATATTAATCGCATCCTGTTTATAAAAATTCTTGAAGTATTTTTTCGTTGGATAAGAACTAAAGTAAAATTCATTGACGATCGATTTCCATCTTCTTGAATAAGGAGTAAAGATGGTATAAGGTTTTCCATCATCTTTAGTTACCTCCCCTTTCTCCAGTATCACCTGATCTTTAAAAGAGTCAAAGTCCGTTCCCGATTTCTTTAATAAAGTACTGATATCTGCATCACGTTTTCCTGCATAAGGATCATAATCATGATTGGTAAATACTTTTTCTACCTGGTAATCTTTGAGGAGTTGGGGAAATATTTTTTCCGGAACACCATAGCGTACGTCCAGCGTTGATCCTTTTTTGATCAATGCCTGTTGCATTTCTTCCAGTGCGTGATGAATGAATTCAACCCGGCGATCGGTACGATCATCGAGTTCATCCAGGATGTGCCTGTCGAAAATAAAAATGGGAACAACAGGATTCTTATCCTTTAATGCGCGGTAGAGCCCGGCATTATCATCAAGGCGGAGATCGCGGCGGAACCAGAAAATATTTACAACGGGCCTCATGAATTTTTCAAAACAGTTTTATTCCCAGATTGTTTTTACAAATTCATTGTAAATCTTCATGGTGGCTGTATTTCCATATAATTTATCACCGCATTGTTTGACCCATCGTATTCCATTCATCGCATTCGTGAGAAATACTTCATCGGCATCCAGCACATCGGTGGGAGTGACTGGCTTTTCTTCAACGGGGCATTTTTCCAATAATTGTTTTCTCATAACCCCGCCTACCCCACCTTCAGATAGCGGCGGTGTGATCAGGATATTATTTTTTATTAAAAAAAGATTAGCGATGGTAGCATCGGCTATGCGGTCGTGATGATTGAAGACAAGACAATCGTTTAACTTATGTTGCCGGGCATACTGTGCCGCCATCACATACGGTAGAAAGTTTGCTGATTTGAGATGGGAGAATGCGTCGGAACTCTTCCGGGCATCTGAATAAATACCGATGACAAGTCCGTTTGCATTTAACTGATTCACCGATTCATTGGCCGGCCAGCATTCAATGATATAGTGAAAACCCGGTTTCTCATAAAGGCCCCCATTACCTCTGGAAACTGACAATCGGACCCTGGCCAGTTGATCACATTGGTTCTTTTCACATAAAACAAGAATGCGTTCGGTGAGCTTTGCCTCGTCGAGGTGAGCGGGCACTTCAAACTGTAATAATTTTAACCCGGAAAAAAAACGCTCGAAGTGGTAGCTGACGCTACAGATCTTTTTGTTCAGCACTTTCATGGTCTCGAAAAGTCCGTCTCCGTACCGGTAACCACGGTTATCTGCGAAAAGGATGGGCTGATTGGCCGGGACCATTTTACCATTAACACAGGTATAGTTCATGGCCTGAAAGTAAATAAAAAAGCCACCCCAATAATGGAGTGGCAATATATAAGCAATTAGTAAGAGATCAGGCTTGTTCGACTAAACCGGCTTTCACGGCATACATCACAAGTCCCGCCATGGATTTGGTTCCAGTCTTTGTTTTAAGTTTATCTCTTATAGCCTCTACTGTGCGGGGGCTGAGATCCACGATATCGGCGATCTCTTTCGTGCTTTTTTCATCACACATCAGTTTCAGGATGGTGATTTCTTTGTCTGTTAGTTGCACGTCCTGTACCATCGAAGATTCTACGGTACGTTTTGTCCGCAAGCCGCTCAATAAGGCTTTATTTGTCAATTCATTAAAAAAGAAATCCTGTTCGTACACCGTGCGGATGGCATCATAGATCATTTCAGAACCAGACTCTTTGGTCAGGTATGAATTGGCACCTATTTCCATCATTTTAGAGATCACGGAGTGGTCATTGTGCATAGAAAGCATGATAACCTTTACGCCAGGGTAAAGTTTCTTTATTTCAGGTAATGTTGCTAATCCATCCATGATTGGCATCTGGATGTCGAGCAAAACTACATCAGGCTGTATGTGTCTTAGAAGATTAAGCAACTGCATACCGTTTTCAGCTTCGGCGACCATTTGTATATCCTTACGACTGGATAGGGAGGTCTTAACACCGGTGCGGAAAAGAGCGTGATCGTCGGCAATTGCTACTTTAATTACTGAGTTAGAGTCGGGATTCTTCATGGATTTTGAATTAAGGGTTCGGTATTTATTCTCGCTTGCAAGATGGAAAATTCCCGCAACATATACCATAGTATAAGTACTTGATTTGGTATTTGTGGAAAGTACCATTACTGTGGACAACGTGAAAGTTTACGAAAATGACGCCGGAAACATACGAGTGGTGATGAATGTGATTTTACGAATACAACAGTAAATACCGAAATATGTAAATCGGTCATTAATGCTCTTGTTAACATATCGTTGTGGATATATTTTTGTCTCAGAAAGTTGATTGAAACGGATGACTCGTTTATTCCTACTCATCCAATGTCCAAACCGTCCAGAAAGTTATTTCCAATCCTTTGAAAGACCAGACGACACTCTCCGAACAATCAACTTTCTCTTTTTTTTAGAATTACATAATACCCGATATAAGCGTACAATTTGATCCGTTCCCTCATGAAAAACTAGCTAACGCTATAAAAACACCTTGAACCTTGTCCTTTTCTTTTTAATCAGCCCCTTCTCTCTATAAAAATTTTCTTTCATAACAGTAACGTAGCCCTTTCACCACGAGGTGGAGGGGTTTTTTGTTTACCCCCCAGCCCCTAAAGGGGAGCGTGGAAAATTCTGATGAATAGAAAATATTTAAACAACAACATGCTCTGTTCCTGGCTCCCCTTTAGGGGTTGGGGGTACTTCGTGATTCGAAATTCCTTGTTCCGTGCCTGCCTACCGGACAGGCAGGTTCGATATTCAATTCTTAATTTATTATTCTTTCATTCCTTTTGGTCTTTTCGTTTACACTAAATGTCATACTATAGTACGACAACCATATAATCATTAAACCTCCTTGAAAATTCCATTCCATGACCAACAAGTCATCCGGATAGTTATTGTATTGCCCGGAATACAGCTTCTTACATTTTTTGCTTCCACCTCTCCATGGATCAGCCTGTGCAATGATAAGATAGCATCTCTCCCCCAGTGATTTTCTTCAACCACAAACCTTTCTGTAATGAAAAAAGTTTCGACAAAAAAACTACTGGCCATGCTATGCACCGGCGTTATTGGAATTTCTCTTTTCTATGCTTGTAAAAAGAAAGAACTACCGCCTCCTGAACAAAAGACTGTTATTAAAGAAAAGTTTTTTGAGATCCCACCAGGCACCGACTCAACAGTTGCTGCTATTGCCTGTAGTGTGAAACGGCAAAATGATAAACGAAATTTTTTACCGCGATTAATTGAAAATGCCGGCTTGCCGGTTTGGAACAAAGCAAAAGTGATGATGAAGAGCCCTGAAGAAGGTAAGCAGGTATTCATTCCTTTTATTCTGGAATCAAAAAAAACAACAAGAGCGATACTGATTGTAAAGCTCAAAGGAACTGACACCCTCTATCATCTGCTTTATAATACACAGGCTCGTCAATATAGATTTGATACAACAGGCACAACGGGCAACTGGAACGCAAGGGATATTTTTCATGCGTTTATTGTTTTTGACTATGAGTTATTTGGTTACACAAAGTTTACGGTTCATGAAAAGAAATTGATAAATGATACAGTAGGCGATTCGCATATGTTGGAAATTCTTAAAACCGGCAACTCTCCGGAAGCAAGAGAAAATAATACTTACCCGGTAACCACCTGGGTTACGTTTGTTACCTGCGGTCTATGTGGTTTTAAAAACACTGATGTATCTACTTCACGATGCTGTAATGCAGAATATAACCTGGTACCTGTTACTTATTGGTTCAATGAAGAAGATGATAGTTGGGGATATTATACACCCGAAGGTGGCTTTCAACTTGGTGGTGGTGGCGGACCAGCAGGTTCCATGTGTGTAGGATGTAATTGGGAAGACAGCAATCCATGTGCACTTGATCAGTATGGTCATGCGGTGGGTTTTTGTGATGAGGATTGGGAGCCCACTTCTGTATTGACACAAGTTTATAACCCACTCGCCTACGATTCAATAACAGTTGGACATCAGGTTCAGGATAGTTTTCCATGTTTATATAATCTCCTGACAGATGATATGGAGAAGATTAATCAGCAATCACAATTAATGTTATCAAGCATTTTCGGGGTCAATTTATACAATCACCTTCATTTTCAAATGAACTATACCTTCACGAAAGATAGTGCCATTATGGGTACAAAGCCAGGCAGAAGAGAATGGAACGATGATCAGATGAGTTTTTATGATACTGTTGAGATAAATCCATACTATGCATTGCACGCAACAAAAGAACAGTTAATTGCTGCGACTATTCATGAAAGTATCCATGCTTATATTAACTGGTGTTTTCTTGCCTATACCAATGAAGTTGATGGAATAGATAGTAATTATTTGAAAACACATTTTCCCTTCCATTGGGATTATTTTACAAACAGAGGATATTCGTCTACGACTCAACATGACCTGATGGCGAGTAATTACATAAATGAGATAGTAAATGCCGTCGTTGCAGGAGGCAATCAATCTGCTTCACTGTTGCTGCGTACATATGTTGGGACTGCCCTGGCTTACTCGGGTCTGCATGAAACTTCTATATGGAATAATTTATCTTCTACTGATAAGTGCAACTATGAAGGCATTCAGGATTGGAGTCAACATTACGATCAACCATCTAATTTTCACTACGATATCTCAGGCTGCAGAAGTTATGGAATATCATTCAGGGATTCATTACACTTACTAGGACGTTGTCAATAAATTATTATTATGTATAAAAAAATAATACTTCTCTTTCTGGTGTTTCTTTTTAGCATTAATTCATTTTCACAAAACAAGAAGCGCAAAGTATTTAATGCTATCTATAGCGAAGTGATCTCTACCAACTTCAGGAATAAGCCGTGCATAATTGCAGTTGATAAGACAACCAATAACACCGAAATATCGAAACAGAATTTCAACGATGTAGCTCTTTCCTTTACAAATAAGAGATTAGGCACTCAGGTTTATGGATTGGATTCATCATGGATCGACGTGCTAACGAAAGTAGATAAGAAAAAACAAGAGTTGACGTCATATAACATTAGGAATCTTAAAGTACCAGGTTTTGCAGTATTGTTGGTAAGAAACGATTCGGCAGTGCATTTAGGCAGTGAAGCAGTAGCATATGATGCAAGCGGCCCACCGCCCCCACCACAAAAGTATTGGATCGATAGTCGGATCAATCTTTCCGGTGTACTACTTTTCAAGAAAAAGGCAATAGTAGGATTCAATCGATTCAGTGGAGTACTCGATGGTGAAGGTGTTATTTATTTTCTTGAAAAAAAGAAAAGAAAAGGTAAAAAGAAATGGCAGGTCGTAGGTGTGTTACGCGGTTGGGTAGCG
>JBDTPD010000156.1:0-8118 GCA_039932855.1 Chitinophagaceae bacterium
TATCATTTTCCCGATCGGTCCATTGCGATACATGTTTAAAACAATTCTCTATGATTGGCAATAACAGAAAGGGTGCGATGGAGAGCCCCGATACTTTGTCAAACCCCTTATATTCCAGCCGGTAATTATCATTCATCCGTTCTTTCTGTAGTTCAATGTATGATAAAAGAAAACGAAGTTCCTGTTCAAGTTCTATAGAGGGCTTCTCACATTCATATAACTGGTACCGCAGCATCTTTGAAAATTGCTGTAGTGTTTCTCTTGCGGGTTGATTGGTCCGGTCAATTTTATAATAGATCGTATTCAACGCGTTAAAAAGGAAATGAGGATTTATCTGGTTCTTAAGACGGTCCAGCTCAGATTGCAGTTTTTCTTTTTCAAGTTGTTTTACATGATTCAGTGCGTGTAAACGATCAAATGCAAAACGTATAGCCGCCCCACCGGTAGCGATCATGAATACAAGGAAATAGGAACCGAAGATGAGGTCCGACCAGAACCAATAGAAATAGTGTTTGCTCCGGGCCACATTGTCCTGGTAAGCCCCCAGCGAACTGCCTTCCATTTTCAATTGCAGCAGGATAATAATGCTGCCACCAAAGAATATAAGGAGTAAAAAGGAAACCGCGAATGACCAATACCAATGTGTGTTGAACAACCGGGGAACCAATATGCGGACCGTAAACAGCATAGCTGCTATACAAACAGCCATATCGATAGCAGCTGATTCCGCAGCCTGTTGAATATTCGCAATACCGCCTATTTTGAATAATAGCCAGAACAACGAAAAGATCAGGATGAACGCTGTATAATAAAAACCTGGACGTTGCATAATAATTCCACTAGCTGTATAAAAATACGTGGAAACCATTGAAGATGTTTTTCAATCGGGTAAGTGGTCATTTAAACCGGGTGAAATTCCTCCACCGTAGTTTGCCCGGTAAAGCAGTCACGATACGTAAATGATTTTCAGGCCTTGTAACACCTGTTTACTTTCAGTGTTCAATAAAATCTTGAAATATGAACAGGAAGAATTTTTTGTATACTGTTGCTGGCGGAACAACCGGTTTCTTATTACTTAATAATTTCGCAAGTGGTCAAACCAACCCGCCAAAAGAGGAAGTACCACCTTACCCGCTTGACATGGTAAAAGAATTTGTTATTGCCGGTCATAAGGATTTGCCCAGGGTGCAGACCATGGTTGCGGAACATCCAAACCTCGTACATTGTAAATATGATTGGGGGAATGGCGATTTTGAAGAAGCTATTGAAGGAGCAGGTCACATGGGTAACAAAGAGATCGCACAATACCTGATCGATGCCGGTTCCAGGGTTACATTATTTGTACTCACCATGCTGGGTAAAACAGATTTGGTAAAACCTGTACTTGAAGCTTATCCTAAACTTATTTTTGCGAATGGTCCGCATGGATTTACGCTCTTGCATCATGCCAAACAAGGTGGCAAAGAAGCCGGAGATTTATATAATTATTTACAGGAAAAAGGATTGAAAGATACCTGGGTGAAAATAAAATAATGCTGCTGCAATATGGCAGCATTTTACCGACTGTGTGGGGCCAATCTATAAAGCAAATCCTTCGTTCAAATCATCTGACCAAGACCTCCGCCACAAACTGTGAAACATGTTATATATGTTTCCATGTCACCGGCTCATTCATATAAAGCTTGTATAATGCTCATTCAGTTTTCTTTAAGGAACGTACAACTCAAAAGTTGACGAAAATTTTTGAGGTTGTGCGGGTTGTATTTTAACAGAGAGTTTAAAGAAGGAAGCCGTACCATTTACGGTACACTCGCTATCATCCTCAGTTAGTATCTTTATAGCTCAAGAACTTGCAAGCTGTAAAAAGCGAATGATCAAACCCACAACATTAAACGAACTTTTTCTATCACCTGATGGACTCATCATCCTCGATGTCCGCACACCTGCCGAATACAATCATGGTCACATTCCTAAGGCACTCAACCTTCCACTCTTCAGCAATGAAGAACGTATTGTTGTTGGTACTACTTACAAAAAGGAGAGCCGGGAAGCGGCTATTCTGAAAGGTTTTGAAATTGTCGGCCCTAAATGGGCCGGGTTTATTACACAGGCACTTACGATTGCACCAAAAAAGAAAGTAGTTCTTCACTGCTGGCGGGGCGGCATGCGCAGCGAAGCCATGGCCTGGGCACTGGATATCTATGGCTTTGATGTGTATGTGATCAAAGGCGGATACAAAGCATTTCGCCGATGGACATATGAACAGTTTGAAAAGAAATATAATCTTCATGTCGTCGGTGGAATGACGGGTTCCGGTAAAACAAAAGCATTGCATGAACTCGCGAAGATGGGAGAACAGGTAGTTGATCTTGAAGAGCTCGCACAACACAAGGGTTCTGCTTACGGAACAATGAATAAATTGATTCAACCCACGCAGGAACAATTTGAAAATAACCTTGCCTTTCAGCTTTCGATGTTGAATGCTGAAAAAATTACCTGGATAGAAGATGAAAACAGAAGCATCGGACGCAGGCAAATACCCGCTGCTTTCTGGAGACAAACTGAGTATTCACCTTTATTTGATATCCGTGTTCCTGTTGAATACAGGATCAATCAGCTGGTGAACGAATATTGTTCATTGGATAAAAACTTTTTAATTGAATCAACGGAAAGGATCCGTAAAAGACTCGGACCTCTCAATTTCAAAAATGCAATCGAAGCAATTAACGAAGATCGCTTTGCCGATTTTATTAAACTGGTATTATTGTATTACGATAAAGCTTATCGCGCAGCATTAACTAATAAAGCAAAGGAACTGGTAGCGCCTGTTATTGTTGAACAACCGGAGCCCCTAACGATTGCTGAAAAGTTAAAAGAAATGTCAAAAGCATTCAATCATAAAAATATTCATGTATAATTATTTTTCATGATCACAGACAATATCAAACTCACTGCTTATTCGCATGGCGCTGGTTGCGGATGCAAGATCAGCCCTGCTATACTCGATAAAATATTACATAGTGTATCGCCATCTGTAGCTGACCCAAAATTACTTGTCGGCAATCAATCCCGCGATGATGCCGCTGTACTGGATATAGGTGATGGTAAAGCGCTGATTTCTACAACAGATTTTTTTATGCCGATTGTAGATGATCCTTACGACTTTGGCCGGATCGCTTCTGCCAATGCTATCAGCGATGTATATGCGATGGGAGGCAAGCCAGTTCTTGCGATTGCTATACTTGGTTGGCCAATTGATAAACTTGCACCTGAGATTGCGCAACAAGTGCTTGAAGGTTCGCGCGCTGTCTGTGCAGAAGCAGGTATCAGTCTCGCAGGCGGTCATAGTATCGATTGTCCCGAACCTGTATTCGGACTCGCGGTGAATGGTATCGCAGATATAAAACAAATTAAACAAAATTCAACCGCTACAGCGGGTTGTCGTCTTTATCTTACAAAGTCTCTTGGTGTAGGTATTCTTTCTACTGCACAAAAAAAAGGGGTGCTGCAAAATGATGATGCAAACATTGCCTTACAAAGTATGGTAACACTTAATAAAGCCGGTGAGATATTCGGCAAACTTGATTACGTAAAAGCAATGACGGATGTAACGGGCTTTGGATTACTCGGTCATCTCTCCGAGATCTGCGAAGGAAGTAACCTGTCGGCAATTATTGAGTTTAATAAAATACCAATCATTTCATCAGTGAAAAATTATTTGTCGAAAGGGTGTATTCCCGGCGGGAGTGTTCGCAACTGGAATAGTTATGGTCATAAGATCAATCAGATCACTGATGAACAACGGAATATTTTATCGGACCCGCAAACAAGTGGTGGATTATTGATCGCAGTAGAAGAAAAGAAAGCAATGGAATTTGAAAAATTATTATCTGATCTTGGATTTGATACGAAATATCAGCAATCATTCGGGTATTTGACCAATGAAGAAACTTATCCACTGATCAGTGTTAAAGGGTAAGAACCGGATCGCGGCTCACCTATTGGTAATAGTTACGGACAAGTTTAAAAGTTTATTTTTGTCCGTAACCCGGTTTGAAAGTATATTTACGGACAAGTATAAAGATTTAAACTTGTCCGTAACTCATGGCAGAAAAGATCATAGGCCGGGAAGAAGAGCAAAAAATTCTCCGGCAAGCACTTGTTTCCAAAGAGGCCGAACTTCTCGTTATTTATGGCCGCCGGCGAGTTGGAAAAACGTTTCTTATCCGCAATTATTTCAGGAAACAAATGACTTTCGAATTTACCGGTGCCTGCGAATCCGGCTTATCTCAGCAACTGTATAATTTCAGCAAGGGGTTGCAGGATGCCATGGCTTCTGATGTTCCTCCAGCTACACCTGTTAATTGGGAACAGGCTTTTACCTTCTTAACCAGTTTTCTGAAAGGCAAACAGGGTAACCAACCTCTCGTTGTTCTCTTTGATGAATTTCCCTGGATACATACTGCTAAATCAGGATTCTTATCAACATTCGAACACTGGTGGAATACCTGGGCCTCGCGCCAACCACAAATAAAAGTTATTCTCTGCGGGTCAGCCGCTTCCTGGATGATTGAAAACATTATTAATAGTAAAGGCGGCTTGCATAACAGGATCACACGAGCGCCAATCCAATTAATGCCTTTTACATTGTATGAAACAAAAGATTATTTGGTTAGTCGTGGTATTAAGTTGGACAATTACCAGGTTTTAGAACTTTATATGGCCATGGGTGGCGTTCCGCAATATCTAAAGCAGGTAAGTAAAGGAGAAAGCACGCAACAGGTAATCGACCGGCTCTTTTTTGCATCTAATGCCATGCTGAAAATAGAGTTCAAAAATTTATATCAATCGTTGTTCGCTAACGCCAGTCATCATGAGAACATTGTACGCGCACTTGCCAAAAAGGGAAAGGGATTGAGCAGGGTAGAGATCCTTGCGGAATGCGGACTTACTGACGGCGGAGGAACTACCAGGCTATTTGATGAACTGGAACAGTCTGGTTTTATCACACATTATATCCCTTTCGAAAAAACATCCCGCGATACTCTTTATAAATTAACAGATGAATATTCCCTGTTCTATCTAAAGTTTGTCGAACGCGCACGGGCCACTGGTGCCGGCACCTGGGAAAAAATTGTAGAGGGACAATCTTATAATAGTTGGAGCGGATTTGCATTTGAAGCCATTTGCCAAAAACATGTACATCAAATTAAAAGGGCATTAAAAATAAAAGCATATACCGAGGTTTCGCCGTGGCGCTATGGTCCAGGAAAAGGAGAGAAGGGAACTCAGATTGATCTTTTATTGGATCGCAGGGATCGTACTATCAATATTTGTGAAATGAAATTTGCTACCGGCGAATTTGCCATTGATAAGAAATATGCTGCTGAACTTGAAAACAAAGAAAAGATACTCAGGGAACAAACTAAAACCAAAAAAGCCATCTTCCTGACGATGATCACGACGTATGGCGTAAAACATAATGAGTACTATGATAAATTAATACAGGGTGAAGCAAATATGGATGATTTGTTTCGATAATGCTTAAGACAACAGGTGACGCACTTAAAATTTAGGGAAATATAAAAGCGTAATCAATTCATAATGCTGAATGATATTTATACTTTAATCAATAGTTGCAACGTTGTCTATCGGCCTATGTTATTACTGACAACCTGTAGCTGTACCAACAAAATCAAAAAATGACAACAGAAAATAGTACCTCCATTTTCCCGAAGGGAGAAAAGTTAACTAATGGATATTTTACAGGCGATGCTTACCTAACCCTGCTTTTAGCAAGGGATAAGAATAATGATTTCGCAATTGGTAATGTGACCTTTGAACCCGGGGCAAGAACCAACTGGCACACACATCCTAAAGGTCAGGTCCTTGTAATTACCGAAGGCAAAGGTTTTTACCAGGAAAAAGGCAAGCCTGCCCAACACATACATAAAGGAGAAGTAATAAATATTCCTGAAAACACAGAGCATTGGCATGGAGCTTCAGCCGATAGCAGCATGGTACACCTTGCAATAACTAACTTTAAAGGAGACGAAAATGTAGTGTGGCTACAACCTGTATCGGATGCAGATTACGCCGAAGTCAATAATCAATTATCATGAAAAACATTCTAACCATATTATTATTTGTCATGATCGGGAATCATTCATTCGCACAGACCGACACGTCAAAACTGCTGATAGGAACATGGGATGTTACAGGACTTTTAATAAAAAATTACTTATGAAAACATGTCAACTTCTCGCTTGTACACTATTTTTTGTCATAAGCATTTCCGCGCAGGGACAAGAAAAACACAAAATGAAAGCTGGTAAACACTTTCAACCATTGGATACAACAGCCATTGAACGGATTACAGGTATAAAAGGAAAATCCAGCAACGGAGAATATAAGATAACAATTCCTCAAAACGACCTGGATATTGAAGTCGATGGTTTCAGGATCATTCCACCAATGGGCCTTGGAACATGGATTGCTTTTACCCCTTCTTCCGATGGCGCAATGGCAATGGGTGATCTTATACTCACAGAAACAGATTTAAAACCAGTGCAACAGGAAGTAATCCGGCAGGGGCTAACGATTACAGCTATTCATAATCATTTTGTCAGAAATCATCCTAATGTAATGTATATGCACATTGGAGGAAGTGGTGCCACAGAAGATATAGCCACGAAAGCAAAAGCGGTATTGGATAAAATAACAGAGGTGAGGGGGCATAAACCATCTGCTGCCACTGTGCCTGATGTTACTAATACAATAGACAGTAAAAAACTGGATAATATTCTGGGATATAAAGGAGAGTTGAGTAAAGGAGTGTATAAGTACACTATTGGACGACCTGATCTGATCTTAAAGGAGCATGGTGTAACAGTTTCTGCTTTTTTGGGATTTAATACCTGGGCCGCTTTTCAGGGAACACCAGAGCACGCAGCAGTAGCAGGAGATTTCACTATGCTCGAAGATGAAGTGGCACCGGTTATTAAAGCGCTGGTTGAAAATGGAATTGAAGTTGTAGCAGTACATAATCATATGGTGCACGAAAAGCCAAGAATATTTTTTCTTCATTACTGGGGTGTGGGAAATGCAGAACAATTAGCTAAAGGTTTGAAGGCTGCATTAGATAAAACCTCGACAGGGAAAAATATGATGCAGATGTAATTTTTTCAGTAATTATCTGAAATAAATATTTCTACGCCACTCAATTGAAATACTAATAATTTAAAAAAGAAAGCCATACCATTACTGGTACGGCTTTCCTCAATTATCAAACTGTCACTTCCAACATTCCTTCATTGCCCGGAACATCGGTCGCAATCACTTTGATCTTACTACCAGCCAGCAGGTTGTTAGCCTGCGTAGTAGTATAGGTCCAATCAATGCCGTTGATATCCTGCACGGCGATACCTGCTTCCAGCAGTGTACCGCTCGCTGCATAAATTTCAACACGTACTTCTGTTACACGAAAATCATCTATTGCACGGGTTACGATCTTATCTCCGATCGCTCCGTGATATTTCCGTGTAGTGATGCTTGAAACAACAGGTGCCGTCATAAAATCTTCCACCGCTCTGCTATACACATTTTGCCTTGGTCTCAGCACATTGGCATAAGCCTGTGCAAGACTTTGATCGGCATTTGTCACTATAGACTTTGCGTAGCGTGAAGCGACGAAAAATTTTTCCATGATCTCCGCTTGTCCGGGAGTGGGTTTCCCAGTCCTTGCCTTCGGCGATTTTGCCACGACTGTTTTTCCTTCCCAGTCGCGGAACACTAGTTGTTTACCGAGAGAGCCCTTAAACTTCCCGGTGATGATACTATTATTAGCATGTGCCATAAAAAGTAGTTTTAAATTTTAATAAAATAGTTTACTTATCAATCGCTGCCTGGGGCAGGGCTTCCGGGTTTGCACTCCCGGAAACATCCTGTGCAAAACACCCTGAGCAGTGACCGATGAAACGAATATACTATTGGGTTTTGCCGATTTTCATTTATATGTGACGGTGTTTGTCCATTCTTGTGACGGGCTTCGACAAATCGTGTGACGAATCGCATTTTCTCCCCGGATTCTCCTCATTGCCTCCTCTTTGCCTCCCCGGT
>JBDTPD010000157.1:0-8089 GCA_039932855.1 Chitinophagaceae bacterium
GAACTCTTAAACTTGCGTGCTCTCCGGCATTATAACATCCCTTTTACACTTAACGGCACAAATTTTTCGTTATTTTGACTTAACATCAAAGAGAACGAAGATGGCGAGTTACCTGCTGTTGCGAAGTAATAAAGAAACCGGTCCCTTTAATCTGGAAGATCTGATAAAAGCAGGGCTGAAGGCATACGATCTTGTATGGGTCCAGGGAAAAAGCGCCGCCTGGCGATATCCCGGCGAGATCGAAGAGTTAAAACCGTATGCTCCTCTTGTAGAAGAACAGCCTTACGACAGGTTTTATAAAAAGAATACAGAAGCAGCCAAAGAACAATCACAACCCATCGTTCAGGATCAATCTTACCAAAAGACATTCATCAAAGAAGAACCTCAGCCGGTAGAAGAACAGCAATCCTACCAAAAGACTTTTGTTAAGGAAGAAGAGCCCGCTATCGAAGAGAAATATGCAAAATATATTCCTAAGAAATCAGTATTTGTAACGCTGCCAGGTCAAAAGACAGCTGTTGTCGTACAACGACCCGTGCAGCCAGTACAACCTGAACCGGATCCTGAGCCTACGATCATTGTGACAGAAAACCCTGCGGCGCAGATCAAATATTCACAGCCGCTGGATGAGATCAAAGAAATGTATGTAAAGACGCTGCAGGAACGCAAGAATAAAATAGCCCGTAAAACTTTTGCGCTGGCCAGTTTGAAAAAAGTAGCCGTTGTAGCAGGACTTATTCTTCTGGGATTGTTAGCTGGATTTCTGATTAAATCCAATTCCGGTAAAGATATGCTTGCCACACAAGCGGTACAGCAGCCATCACAGACACAGATTGCGGCCAATGTTCCGGTACCTGTTCCAACAAACCAGGAAACGACAACGCAGCAAACAGATAAGAATATTGCGGTGACTACTCCTCCTGTTATACAGGCTTCTGATCCTGCTCCGACGGTTATCAATATGCCACCGGCAATGAAAGCACGGTTGATCCGCGAAGAGAGAAAACAATATGAGGATAGTAAAGTAAAGAAAGATCCGGGTACACAAGTGCCTTCTGTTACGCAAACTTTTAGTGAACCGATCAGCAGACCTCTTTCAAATGATCCTGTCTCTGGTGAAAGAAACAGGCAGGTTAGAGATAATCAATCAAATACTTCTTCGAATACAACGGACACTAAACCATTTTCAACCCGTAAGAAATCACCGATCGGGAGCCAGGTATCAGTTACAACAAACGATTACAAACGGGTTGCTTTTGGTGGTATACGTAACCTTGAAGTGACTGTAACAAATGATTCAAAGTTCATGCTGGATAAAGTGATAGTAGAACTGGAATACCTGAAGCCAAATGAATTGCCTTTACGTACAGAGACAATACAATTTCATACGATCTCTGCTAATGGCTCCTCTACTATAAAACTTCCTGATACCAACAGAGGCATTAAAGTACTTTATAAAATTGTTGATATACAGTCTGCGCAATCTGAAACAGCGTTGTCTGGATTTTAAATAATCGGTTTCACGCAAAGGCGCAAAAAAAAAACGCAAAGAATACATTGTACTCTTTGCGTTTTTTCTTTGCGCCTTTGCGTGAAATAATTTTATTTTTTGCCGCTCAAAGGAATATACAAACTCACCTGGATCACTCCATTCTTAAAATCAGGATCGATACCGGAAGTAGATTTGAAATCTCCTACTTTAGAAATACCTGCGCTATAACGCGCACCAAGTCCAAGCCCACCTTTGCTTTTAAAGCCTAATCCACCTACGGCCGCCAGGTCAAGATCCTTTGCAAAATTGGAGATCGTTTTATTTTCTATGTCCTCACTGATCTTAAATGCAACCTGTGGACCTGCTTCCAGGAAAAATCCACTGTTAAAACGATATTGTAATACCACCGGTACTGTTACATACGTTACTTTCCAATTGTAACTGCCGGAAACACTATCAATCTTTGCTCCCTGTGTAGAGATCATAGCTTCTGGTTGAATAGACAGATTAGCTAAAGGAAAATTAAGGTATACACCACCATGAAAGCCCACCAGCGCTTTCTTTTTTACTGCATCAAAATCACCACCGTTGAAGTTGCTGATATTCGCCCCGGCTTTGATACCAAATTGCACTTGTGCAAAAGATAAGGTTGACGATAACACAAATGCGATGACAATTATTTTTTTCATAAAAAATGATTTTGTTAAAATTACTGCATATAATATGCCTGAATTGTTAAAAAGCTGTCAATCGGCAATCGTGAGTCGTCAAATGTGAGTGAAACTCTCACGTTTGACGACTCACGATTGACAAATGACCATCATCAGTATATTTGCTAAATGAAACAGGTACTTTTATTTGGTGCAGGAAAATCGGCCACCGTACTTATCGATTATCTTCTTTCTCATGCAAAAAAAGAAAACTGGAGATTAATATTGGTCGATGCCAATTTGCAATTGGCAACTGATAAACTAAACGGATCGCCATTTGGAAAAGCAGTTTCTTTTGATGTATTGGATAAAAACCAGCGCGAAGAATTTATTAAACAGTGTGACCTCGTCATTTCAATGCTTCCTCCCGCTCTTCACCTGGAAGTAGCAAAAGATTGTATTCAATTCTCCAAACACCTGCTTACAGCTTCCTATACCGATGATGCGCTGAAACAACTATCAGCGACG
Organism: Chitinophagaceae bacterium; assembly: GCA_039932855.1. Lineage (GTDB taxonomy): Bacteria > Bacteroidota > Bacteroidia > Chitinophagales > Chitinophagaceae > JAJKIP01. Next base: position 2,671 of record JBDTPD010000157.1, read on the forward strand.
ATCAAAGAGAAAGATATTTTGTTTTTATGCGAAATGGGACTTGATCCGGGCATTGATCATATGAGTGCGATGAAACTGGTAGACAGGATCAATCATGAAGGGGGAAAAATCACCTCTTTTCAATCGCATTGCGGGGGATTGGTTGCCCCTGAAAGTGATGACAATCCATGGCACTATAAAATCAGTTGGAACCCGCGCAATATTGTATTGGCAGGGAAGGCCGGCGCTCATTATGTAGAGAATGGTCATGAAATAAAATTGAATCACCAGGAATTGTTTACAGCAGAGAAAGTAGTAGAAGTTCCGGAGATTGGTTTACTGAGCTGGTACCCCAACAGAGATTCACTCAACTATCTTCACTTATATGGATTGGAAGATGTTCCTACATTTATACGAACCACTTTGCGCCATCCCGATTTTATGTATGGCTGGAAAAATGTGATCGATCTTAAACTCACTGATGAAACATTGCAGTATGATAGTGATGGCAAAACATTAGGTGAACTTTTCAAAGAGCACATGGATAAAAATGGTTTTGGAGAATGGTTGCAGAAAAAACTGGAAGAACGGTTTTCGAAATCGAAAGACATGCTCGAGAATCTGATGAAGCTGATGGAACTGGAAACAGAAGTTAATACACAAGGCGAAGAAGTTCCCGAATCATTTATGGCCGCTGATGAACAAGGCAACCTGGAAGAAATAGAAATGGAACAGGTAAAGAACCGTGGTGCTGCTTATCTCGCTCATACTATTCATGAGGCTAATCTCACATTAAAGCAATTATTCTATTTGGGAATGGATGATATGGAGACATTGGTGAACCGTGGAAAATGTAGTCCTGCCGATCTTTTACAATTTGCAGTAGAAAATAAATTGGCGCTAAAGCCAGAAGATAAAGATATGATCGTGATGCTGCATGAGATTCAGTATGCAGTGGGCGGTAGACAATCGGCAATCAACAGTTCGCTGGTAGTGAAGGGTGAAAATAGTTTGCATACCGCCATGGCGAAGACAGTTGGATTACCATTAGGGATTGCTGCCAAATTGTTATTGAACGGTCAGCTAACATTACGTGGTCTGCAGATTCCCACTTCAAAAGAAGTATACGAACCAGTATTGAAAGAATTGGAAGAATATGGAATTGTTTTCCGTGAAGAAGAAAACTGATCAGCTATTCTTATGCTTTAATAAAGTTCCAGAAACTTATTTTCCTCCGGGTGCTGAAGCCGAGTGTCTCATACAATTTAATGGCACCTGAATTTCTTTCAGCTACATGCAGGTAAGGAATTTTATTCTCCCCTATTATTTTTTTGACTGTATGCGCGACTAATTGTTTGGCAAAACCTTTTCCTGTATAATCAGGATGAGTAACAACGGCACTGACTTCAGTAAAGCCGTCCATCTTCATTCGTTCGCCCGTGACGGCTACCAGTTTACCATTATCAAATATTCCATAATATTCTCCCAGCATTACTGTCTTACTATTAAAATAACCCGGTTGTACGAGATCCACCAGGTCAAACAATTCTTTTTCATACTTCCCGTTGAGCGCTATGATATCCTGGTTGTTTTGTAAAATGATATTCTTTTCAATGATCATCTGCAAACAAACCAATTCATTCTTCAATATCACTTTATCGAAAAATGATGGTTTTTCTCCAACGACAAAAAAAATGTCTTTTAGTTCAGCGTATTTATCGATTGGTCCAGCTGTACGATTGGTGTTTATAAATGCTCCGAAGGGACAATAATCCGGCTGATAAAATTTTACATCTCCATAATCAATAGAAAACTTTTGATGGCTCTCAGATAAAGAATACCAGACAGGATTATCTAATTTGTTTATCATATAACTCAGATTTGACAGCAGCAAATATCAAACACTCCCTGCTGTCATAAAACCCGGAACTTGCTGTTTTATTTATGACTTTCGATCATCAGCAGCAGGTCCTTTACTCCTTCTGTTGCTGGTTTTTCTATCGTGATCAGATTATCGATAGCGCTGGTATAAGGTATTTTTTTATCAATGATAAACTTAGGGATATGCGAGGCAGCATAGTTTACTAATCCCGCAGCGGGATACACTACTAATGATGTTCCTACTACCATAAAAATATCTGCCTCGTGTACAATCGGTATGGCTGTTTCTATCATTGGCACTGCTTCGCCGAACCAAACGATATGCGGACGTAATTGTGACCCATTTGAATCAAGATCGCCCAATGCAATATCACCACGGATCTCGTATACATCACCTTCATCTGCATCTGCTCTCATCTGAAATATCTGTCCATGCAGATGAAGCACATTCGTTGAGCCTGCTCTTTCGTGAAGGTCATCTATATTTTGTGTGATGATGGTGACATCAAAATCTTTTTCCAATTCAGCTAATCCATAATGAGCCGCGTTTGGTTGTGCATCGGCTACATCTTTACGACGCATATTATAAAAGTCAAGTACCAGTTGAGGATTTTTTCTCCATGCACCGGGTGTTGCTACTTCGGTTACTTCATATCCTTCCCAGAGTCCATCGCTGTCGCGAAATGTTTTTAATCCGCTTTCTGCACTGATACCGGCGCCGGTGAGGATAACAATTTTTTTCTTTGCCATTCAACAAAATTATAAAAGCCGGCTGATACAAAGATTCACCGGCTTTTATTCTGGAAAATTAATTACTGGCTACCAGGAACGAACTGGCTGATTGCACCAATTGGATAAACTCTGACCGGTATCCGTTATCATCAGCACCTTTGGCACTTTTAGCTAATTCGGTCACCTGAGAATAAGCGGCTTGCTGTTTAAAAGCGGAATTCCTAAGCAATAAACCAAACTCAGCTACTGCGGCAGAGAATCTGAAATTGTCCGAGGTACCTGTTGATTCTACCATATCATCTGTCACAACTTTTGAGATCAGCCTGCTGATATCTTCGGTTGGTTTTTTATACCTCAGTTTGATGGTCATGATTTCATTGGAATTGCTTGCCACTACTTTCTTTGTATTTACCTGATATTTCAATGAATCGACTGACTTGCTGAAATCATCTTTTACACCTGCAGGTATCACTTCATATAAAGCTGTTACTGTATGACCACTTCCTAATTCGCCGGCATCTTTCTGATCATCATTGAAATCTTGAGCCGCCAGCATACGATTTTCATAACCGATCAATCTGTAGGCAGTGATCTTAGCGGGATTAAACTCTACCTGGATCTTTACATCTTTGGCGATCGTAAATAATGTGCTGCCGAATTCATTTACCAATACTTTTTTCGCTTCAGTAATATTATCAATGTAAGAATGATTACCATTTCCTTTATCTGCCAGTTGTTGCATTTTATTGTCTTTATAATTTCCCATACCATAGCCAAGTACAGACAGGTATACACCACTTGTTCTTTCATTCTCAATTAAACGCACTAACTCGTCATCGCTGCTGGCGCCAATATTAAAATCTCCATCCGTAGCAAGGATGACCCTGTTATTTCCTCCTTTGATAAAATTTTCTTTCGCAATCTTATAAGCCAGTTTGATTCCTTCACCGCCAGCTGTAGAACCGCCTGAATGCAGGTTACCGATCGCTTCTTTAATTTTTGCTTTATCCGCGCCACTTGTTGCAGGCAATACCAGCCCTGCAGTTCCTGCATATACTACAATAGCTACCTTGTCTTTTTCCCGAAGCTGATCCGTTAGCATACTCAATGAAGATTGCACCAGCGGTAGTTTGTTGTAAGACTCCATTGATCCGGATACATCGATGAGGAAAACAAGATTGGTAGCAGGTAAATTGTCGACAGGTATTATTTTACCCTGCAACCCGATATGGATAAGTTTATGTTGTTTGTTCCATGGACAATCAGCCATTTCGGTGGTAACGCTGAATGGGTCATCACTGCCAGGTTGAGGGTATTTATAATCAAAGTAATTGATCATTTCTTCAATGCGTACCGCACCTGCTGGTGGCAAAGAACCTCCCTGGAGATACCGGCGCACATTACTATAAGCGGCTTCATCTACATCGATCGAAAAAGTTGATAGAGGTTGTTGTAAAGGAGTAAGGAATTTATTTTCAATTATATTGTCATAATCCTCCGTGTTGAAATTGTCTTTATTAGATTTATCTGATGCAGAAGATTCTTTTTCTTCAGCGGGTTGCTGGAACTCTAAATTTTGTATGGATACAGGTCTTCCTTGTCTTGATCCTTCATTGCAGGCAATAAAGGCCCATAGCAGCATGGCTGCTAAAGCGGAGAAAAATATTTTCATGGCTATACTTTTTAGATAATATTAAAGATGCAAAACGTTAGTATTTGCATAATGAAGATTTGATACCTGCAAGCTTGCGAATATTTATACCATGAAGAAGCAAAAGGTAACCCTTAAGAAAATGTAAATATCTGAACCAGGATCTGGGTGGATTAAATGGATTTATAAGAAATAAAGAAGCCTCACTACTGATTCATCGATTTTAAGTAACCCGGGATATAGTCAGTTCTAAAAAAAATATGAGTTATGAATTATGAATGAAGGCTCATTCATAATTCATAACTCATAATCCTTAAATTCTCTAATCCCGTTCAGACAACTGTTAATCTGATAAATCCTTTTAGTCCTCCCAAATCCTGGTTCAGAAATTCTATTTCTCTCCTGCCAATTCCATAATCACGGTCCATTCTTCTTCACTAACGGGTTGAACAGATAAGCGACCGATACGGACGAGGGCCATATTAGCAAGACGTTTATCTTTTTTAATGACATCTAATGTCACAGGATTCTTTAATTTCTTTTGTGGTTGAAGATCTACCGCTGACCAATCATCTTTAGTGCTGGGATCCTGGTAAGCTTCTTTTTTTATTTTGGCAATGCCAACGATCGCCAATCCTTCATTACTATGATAGAACAAAACAGGATCGCCTTTTTTCATGGCGCGGAGATGAAGACGGGCCGCATAATTTCTTACACCATCCCATGTTGTTTGTTTGTCTTTCTCTAATTGTTCGAAACTATAAACTGAAGGTTCTGATTTTACGAGCCAATTTGCCATACGTTGAATATTTGTTTTCAGATTTCAAAAATAGAATAAGTTAGATAAATATATATTTCTTCTTTTAAATCTAAACCCTTTCCGGTGAACGTATCTGTTTGCGTTCGTTGCTAGTAACAAATTCCTCCCCATTCGGGAAACAAGAGTAGAATAAAAAAATTTTAACCCCCAAACAAAGATTAATCATGAGACAAATCAAATCTATCGGTTTGATGCTGATAGCATCATTCCTGATGAACGCTTCCTTCGCACAGAAAATGGATAAAACTGTTGAAGTAGGCGGTGCTCCAATGTATGCTTCAAAGAATATTGTTGAGAATGCTGTTAATTCAAAAGACCATACGACTTTGGTAGCAGCGGTAAAAGCTGGCGGATTA
>JBDTPD010000158.1:0-8065 GCA_039932855.1 Chitinophagaceae bacterium
ATTGTCTTTGATAATCTGTTGCTCTTGTAAAAGCATCCATCAATACTTCTTCCACCCCCATTCTTGTATCCGGAAACCGCGTATTGGCCTGGTTAGAGGCTGTACGTTTTACATTTTCACCCAATGCAAATTTGATAAATGGATCAGCGCCCTGGAATTTCAATCCCTGATCATCAGCACCCCAACGCAACTTGATCAATTGTGTCTGACCACCGATTGTATTTGCAGATCCATGAAGAATATGAGAAGTAGTAACACCCCCACTCAGCTGGCGATAGATATTGATATCTTCCGGATTGAGGTTATCTGCGATACGAACTTCTGATGTTACTGATTGCGCTCCTTCATTAATAGAAAAAGCAGCAATGTGTGAGTGCTCATCAACAATGCCTGGCGTCAAATATTTACCTGTACCATCAATTACTCTTGCAGTAGCATCAGATAAATTCTTTCCTACCTGTGCGATCTTTCCATTTTTTACCAATACATCTGTATTCTCTAATTTTCCTTCTTTTTCATTTGTCCAAACCGTTGCATTTTTGATCAGCAGATTTTCTGCTTTTGGTAATTCTGTGTTACCATAAGAACCAAACGGATAAGTCACCGCTCCCATCTTCGGTAATGGTTTCTTTTTAGTTGTATCTACAACTGCATCGGCTGCTTTTGTAAATGTAGCTGACCATGAAAGTGGGTTACCCGATGTATCAACTCCATTTCCCTGCCATATATCGCCATTGTTAACTCCACTCAAACGGATGACCGGCCCAGTTGGAGTAGTTGCTCCACCTTGTCTGCCACCAAACCTTGGTCGTTCACCACCAGCATCCGGTGCTGTAGTTGATGGAGTAGCTGTTGAATCTCCTCTTCTGGGACCACCACCAAATCTTCTCGGCGCCACTGGTGAGAAACTCAGCTTCACTAATTTTCCATCATAGCTGAATTTAGCAGGTAACGAATCTTTTAAAACAACATTCGCAGAGGTTGAACTTTTTACATCTAATGTATAATTAACAGGGCCTGTCGGAGTATTCACTACCAGGCTGTATATACCTTTGATATCTTTCCATGCATCTTCTTTTATCTCATATTTTTCACCCTGCACCCAATTCTCAATAATAGAAGTTTTTTCGTTGAAAATACTTCCGGTTGTTATTAAGAAGTTAGCCAGCTTTCCGTCATCGAGACTTCCTACTTTATCATATACACCTAATAAAGTCGCTGGTGTTTTTGTCAATGCTTCAAATGCTTTTGCCTCACTCAGACCATAATCGATCGCTTTGCGAAGATTTGTCCAGAATTGTTTTACATCACGCAGATCTGCTGTAGTCAGGCAAAAAGTAATGTTTGCTTTTTCAATAGCCCCGGGATTAGTTGGTGCCAGTTCCCAATGTTTCATATCTGTTAATGAAACAAATCTTGCATCATTCGGATCATCTACCTCCTGTGCCTGTGGAAAATTCAACGAAATGATCAATGGAGCTTTTGTAGCAACGATCTCATTGATACGTTGGTATTCGTCGCTTCCTCCTTTAATAATATATTGAACACCGAATTCATCTCCTATTCTATCAGCTCTTATTTCACTCCATTTATCTGTTGCTTCAAAGATTTGTGGTAAACTTTGGCTTTCGTTCCATGCCTGCAAGCTCATGTTCACTCCTTCTTTTGCTGGACGGCTCTTATACCAGTTACCATCGATATATGTTTGACGAAGCAATGCTACACTTCCCATCATAGAAGAAGGATAGCTTTGTGAAGAAGCGCCTTTGCTAAAAGAATAATGCGTAGATGCTTTGTCTTTTACTATTACCAGGTTTTCCGATTTATTAGCGAGGGTAACAAAACTTCCGGTACCTCTTGCTATTCCATCTTTCTGATGAGTCAACACAGAACCAAAACCAATATCACGCAATGATTTTGCTTTCGCATCATCTGTTGCGAATAATGCAACGGCATTTGTTTCACTATGAATTGCCTGGTTCCATCCATAAGCGCCTTTTGTATTGGAAGTAAATTGTTGCTGCGCAAAAAAACCTCCACCGCCACCACCGGGTAGTTGACGCTGAGGTGTGGTCACACCATAATCACTATAAATATCAATCAGGGAAGGGTAAATGAATTTACCAGTACAGTCCACCACCACTGCATCTTTTGGTAACGTAACAGCCGTACCGATAGAAATAATTTTTCCATCGCGGATAAGCATAGTCGCATTACTCAGTGTGGTTTGTCCATCTTTTACAATTGTCGCATGTGTAAAGGCATAACATCCTTCGCGGGGATCAGCTACACCATTAATGGGGAAAGTAGTCTGGGCAGGCAGTTTATTCGCTATCGCAAGTATAGCTACCGCTGCGACCAGTAGTCGTAGTTTTGGTTTTCTCATTGCAGTGTGTTTAGAATGATTGTTTTCTCTAGTCGTAAAATATTTCCGAATTTAACGCAAATGAATCAATTAGCAAGTCTCAGTTGGCAGTTCTCAGTTAGCAGTCAGCAGTCTATCAGTCAACAGTCTGCAGTCAACAGTTTTACAGTTGAGTGTTTCTTCTTCTTATGAATAAGATAAACTCAGAATAAAGTAAGTCGACTGCAGACTGCCGACTTGATTGCCGACTGCCAACTGAGAACTGCCGACTGAAATGTCTACCTTTACCCACTCAAACCTTACAGTTATGGCTGTTGCCGGCATATCAACGATGCTTCCCGATTTTTCCCTCTCTCCCCGTATAGATCAGGTAGGTGTGGAAGAAAGGGCATCACGTTTTACCAAACGCAGTATTAAAAAAGAATCCAAAATGGTTGGATTGAAATTGGTACTCAACATGATTGACCTTACTACCCTTGAAGGAAAAGATACCGATGGCAAGGTGAAACAACTATGTTATAAAGCTATGCACCCGCATGATGCTGTACCCGATCTGCCAACCGTTGCAGCTATTTGCGTATACCCTTCTATGGTGAAAGTGGCGAAGAAAGCATTAGGCAATTCAGGTATTAAAGTAGCTTCAGTCGCAACTGCGTTCCCAAGTGGACAAGCACCGAAAGATATAAAGATCCGTGATACAAAGTATGCCGTGAATGAAGGCGCTGATGAAGTAGATATGGTGATCAGTCGCGGTAAGTTTCATGCCGGCGAATACAATTTTGTATTTGATGAAATAGCAGCGATCAAAGAAGCTTGCGGAGAGGCACGTTTAAAAGTTATTTTAGAAACCGGTGAACTCGGAACGTTTGATAAAGTTCGCCGTGCCAGTGATATTGCAATGCATGCTGGTGCAGATTTTATTAAAACATCTACGGGTAAAATTCAACCAGCCGCTACTATGCCTGTAACATTAGTGATGCTTGAAGCGATCCGTGATTTTTATTATAAAACCGGGAAGATGATCGGTATGAAACCAGCTGGTGGCATTTCCAAATCAAAACTCGCTCTTCATTATTTAGTAATGGTGAAAGAAGTAATGGGTGAAGCCTGGTTAAATAATGAATGGTTCCGTTTCGGCGCCAGCAGTCTCGCTAACGACGTATTGATGCAGATTGTAAAAGAAAACACTGGCGTATATCAATCAGCAAATTATTTTTCTGTAGACTGATGCGAGTGAAAGGGCCTGCCTGCGGTAGGCAGGTTGAAAAGTTGAATGGTTAAAAGGTATCATTCTCTGATGGAACCCTAAGAAAAATCGATTAAATAACTGTACACAATAGATTAAAAAGGTCGTTGAATAGTTAATAGCCCTTAAACCATTCAACCTTTAAACCCTTAAACGATTCCCATGGCTACAAAGACGAAGAACAACACATTGAAATTAAAATTTGATACGAGCTGGACCTATGCGCCTGCACCGGAAAGCAAGAGCGCAGCTACGATCAATAAGCAATATGATCTTTTTATCAATGGAGAATGGCAGAAACCATTGAGTAAAAAATATTTCGGAACGATCAATCCCGCTACTGAAGAAAAATTAAGTGAAGTAGCTGATGCTAATGCAGCAGATGTAGACAAAGCCGTAAAAGCTGCACGTACTGCCTATGATAAGGTATGGAAGAAAATGCCGGCGAAAGAAAGAGCCAAGTATATATTTCGCATTGCACGGATCATACAGGAGAAAGCAAGAGAGTTAGCTATCATTGAATCATTGGATGGCGGTAAACCAATCCGTGAGAGCCGCGATTTTGATGTACCTACTGCAGCTAATCATTTCTTTTATTATGCAGGATGGGCAGATAAATTAGAATACGCATTTCCTAACAGAACCGCACAACCATTGGGAGTAGCCGGACAAATTATTCCCTGGAACTTTCCTTTACTGATGGCTGCATGGAAAATTGCACCTGCCATCGCAACAGGTAATACTGTGGTGCTAAAACCTGCAGAAACAACTCCGCTTACTGCCCTGAAATTAGCAGAGATCATCCAGGAAGCAGACCTTCCTCCGGGTGTAGTAAATATTATTACCGGTGCTGGTGCTACTGGTGCTGCCATTGTTAATCATAGCGACATTAATAAAATTGCATTCACTGGTTCTACTGATGTTGGTAAGATCATTCAACGCGCTGTTGCCGGTACTGATAAAAGAGTAACACTTGAATTAGGTGGTAAAGCCGCTAACATTATTTTTGAAGATGCACCAATTGACCAGGCGGTAGAAGGTGTGATCAATGGTATCTTTTTTAACCAGGGACATGTTTGTTGTGCAGGGTCACGTTTATATGTACAGGAATCTGTAGCCAAGCAAGTGATCCGTAAATTAAAAGATCGTCTCGAATCATTGATCGTTGGCGACCCGATGGATAAGAATACAGATATCGGCGCTATAAATTCCAAACAACAATTAGCAAACATTCATAAATACCTGAAGATTGGTAAAGAAGAAGGCGCTGAGTTTTATGAAAGTCATTGCCCTTTACCAAGTAAAGGTTTCTGGTGTCGCCCAACCTTATTCTCCAATGTTGCACAAAGCAGTCGTATTGCACAGGAAGAAATTTTCGGACCAGTATTAGCTATTCTTACTTTCCGCACCGATGATGAAGTGATTGAAAAAGCAAATAACTCTCCGTATGGCTTGAGTGCAGGTGTATGGACAGACAAAGGATCAAAAATTTTCAATATTACCAAAAGAATGAAAGCTGGTGTGGTATGGGCAAATACATTTAACAAGTTTGATCCAACATCGCCATTTGGAGGTTACAAGGAAAGCGGCTTCGGAAGAGAGGGTGGCTTACACGGATTATTGCCCTATGTAAATCTTAAATGAATGCATGAAACCTATAAGGTTTCTTCGATAAGACACTAACAATCGTCAACGACAAACCTTATAGGTTTCAGTCTATAAGGCTAAAAAAAGAGAATCATGTCAAAGACATTTCAAAAAAAAGTATCTCTGCCCGTTGCTGGTAACGGTATAGAAAAACATAGTTCTAACGGAACTACTTCTTCCAAAAGACTGGAAGTACTGAAAACATACAAAATCTACATCGGCGGACAATTCCCCCGCACGGAGTCTGGTCGTTTTTATATCCCAGTGAACGCAACTGGCAAAAAACTGGCGAACGTATGCCTGAGTTCAAGAAAAGATTTTCGTGATGCAGTAGTTGCTGCCCGCGGAGCTGTCAGTGGATGGGGCGGTCGCGCTGCCTTCAATCGCAGCCAGATATTATATAGAATGGCTGAAATGCTGGAAGGAAGGAAGGCGCAGTTCATTGAAGAGTTGATGCAACAGGATGCTACCCGGGCCGGTGCAGAAAAAGAAGTAAACCTCGCCATTGACCGCTTAATATATTATGCCGGCTGGTGCGATAAATTCCAACAGTTGTTCAGCGCCGTCAACCCGGTCGCTTCTTCCCATTTTAATTTTTCGGTACCCGAACCTACCGGCGTAGTATCAATCATTGCGCCCCAGGGAGATTCCCTGCTTGGTTTAGTGTCTGTCATTGCCCCCGTAATTGCGGGTGGAAATAGCTGCGTGGTGCTGGCCTCTGAAACCAAGCCACTTTGCGCTGTTACTTTCGCCGAAGTGCTCAACTCGTCCGATCTCCCGGGCGGTGTTGTAAATATTTTAACAGGTAAAGTATCAGAACTCGCTTCCTGGTTCGTTGATCATATGGACGTTAATGCAACCATTTATTGCGAAAAAGATTCTACTGTTCAGCGAATGATGCGCGAAAAGTCGGCATTGAACCTGAAACGTATCTTTTTTTATGATAAAGTAAACTGGTATGATGCCGGCGGTGAGTCTCCTTATTTCATTATGGACACACAGGAGATCAAAACAACCTGGCACCCGGTAGAAAACATAGCCAGTGCGGGAGCAGGATATTAAGAGCGTTGAAAGGTTTAAGGGTTCAAAGGTTTAAAAGGGCGGTAAACTATTAGTATGTTCCATTCAACTTTTAAACCATTAAACAACATTCAACCAAATTGGTAGGATTTTTGAATGTCCAGCATCTTGAATATAATCAGAACATGAAAAGAATACTTGTTTTTGCCCTCAGCTTTTTATCAGTTACTGCCTTTGCGCAGGTACAGGTTACGGATAGCAACGCTGTAGTAGTTCATAAAGACCCCCGGATTGAGTTACTCATGGCCAAACAGGCACAGATCAATGAGGTTACCAGTCGTGACGCCCGCAAATCCGGTAAAGGGTTTCGCCTGTTGATCATCCGTACCAGCAGCCGTGATGAAGCAATTGCTGCAAAAACAAAAGTTTATACCAACTTCCCCGAGTTAAAAGCCTATCTCTGGCACCAGACTCCATATTATAATGTAAAAGCCGGCAATTTCACAGATCGTAAAGAAGCAGAAGCCTACCAGAAAAAGATGAACGCTTTCTTCCCCAAAGGTGTGTTTGTGATGAATGATGTGGTGGAGGTGAAGGTGGAGAAAATACCCGACGACGAACAGTAAGAATAAGAAATAAGAAACAGAGAAATAAGGAATGAGAAAGTGATAGCTTAGGGCTGTACTTTCTCATTCCTTATTTCTCTGTTTCTTATTTCTTATTTTTGTTTAATGGTAGAAAAGATCAAAGCCCTTGCAAAAAGCTACGCTCCTGAATTCATAGAGGTTCGTCATCACCTTCATGCTCATCCTGAATTAAGCTACCAGGAATTTGAAACCTCGAAATTTGTTCAGCAAAAACTTTCTGACCTTGGTATCAGTCATGAAATAAAAGCTACCACCGGTGTAGTAGGATTGATCAAAGGAAAGAACCCGGATAAAAGAATCATTGCGTTGCGTGCCGATATGGATGCACTGCCTATCAAAGAAGAAAATAATATTTCCTATAAATCTATTAACGATGGTGTGATGCATGCCTGTGGTCATGATGTACACACTACTTGCTTACTGGGTGCAGCGCGTATATTACACGAATTAAGAAATGAATGGGAAGGCACAGTAAAGTTGATCTTTCAACCCGGTGAAGAAAAAAATCCTGGTGGCGCCAGCTTACTCATCAAAGAAGGGGTATTAGAAAATCCAAAGCCATCTGCTATTTTTGGTTTGCATGTACATCCGGGTTTAGCTATTGGTAAAATGAGTTTTCGTGGTGGAAAGGTAATGGCAAGCGCCGATGAGATTTATATTACTATCAAAGGCATAGGTGGTCATGCAGCTTCTCCACACTTATGTATCGATCCTATTCTTATTGCATCACATCTTATTGTCAGCCTGCAACAGATCGTTAGTCGTCATAATAACCCGCATAATCCTACTGTATTATCTATTACAGCTATCAATGGCGGTACTACTACCAATGTTATTCCTAATGAAGTAAAACTGAAAGGAACATTCCGTGCAATGAACGAAGAATGGCGATTCAAAGCACATGAACTGATCCGCAAGATGGTAACGGATCTTATTTCCTCTATGGGTGGCACAGTTGACCTATTGATTGATGTCGGTTATCCTTCTGTATATAATAATGAAGCCCTGAATGAATTGGCTATTCTCAAAGCAGGTGATTTTATTGGAAAAGAAAATGTAGAAGAAACAGAAAAAAGAATGGGCGCAGAAGACTTTGGCTATTATTCAGAAAATGGCAAACCACATCCAAGAAAAATTAAA
>JBDTPD010000159.1:0-8042 GCA_039932855.1 Chitinophagaceae bacterium
GGGCTAAGGGTCAGTTTGGCTATTGTTGAATAAAAATCCGTGTCATCTGTATTCTATTTCTGAATTTTCGTTGTTCCTCCAATTCCATATCACAATACTCCATTCTATTTTTTGTGCATCGGTATATTTAAAAATTTCTTTGAATCCAATTCGGTGATGTGCATTTATGGATCGTTGATTAGCGGTTGAAATTTCTGTTATGGCAAAATCGTATTTTTTTTGAAAATGATCTTTGTATGCCTCGTACATTTTATCAAGTAAACCCTGACCGCGATAATTTTTATCAATGCAAACCTGGCCAACAACAAGATAATTATAATCGCTGATCATTTTCCCTTTATAACCTATGTTGTCAAAGGAGTTAAACATTGGTATCAATACAGGAATATCGGCGTTGGAATTTTTCGTCATGGCCAGCAGGTAGCCAACTACTTTGTCGTGATCTTTCATGATCACATTCTGCTCCCATGCATTCATCTTTCTTAAATCTTCCAATGAATGAGATACGGTTACGAAGCCCTGTTGCTGTATTTCTTCTGCTGTTAAATGTTTGCGCAGATTATTTTCTTGTAATAATTTGATGCCGGAAAGATCTTCATTTGTCGTAGAAGTAGTGAAGCGTAACATTCATCAGGAGTTAAGAGCGAGTAAGCTTTCCTCTTTCTTCCATTGCTTATCCATCACAATTGTTCCAAATGGTAATATAGAAGCAAGTAATCCTTTACCAAACCAACCAATTGTTTTCTTATACTCTCCTTTTGCTTCCCATGCCAATACAACAAAAGCAATGAACAGTACACCATGTATACCACCCATGATCCTCACCGCGAGTGGAAAATGGGCGAGATACTTCAATGGCATCGCAATGAGTAATAAAATAAGAAATGAAATTCCTTCTGCAACGGCTATGTTGCGGAATCGTCTGAATGCTTTTGTAGATTTCATATTTGTATAACTAAGAGCTAGTAACTAATCACTAATAACTTAATAATCGATCACCTGTTCTTCGATGGCCATCGGTATCTCTCTCCACTCATATTGCTGATTACGCAATTGAGGTTCAAATCCTGCTTCGCGGATAGCGTCCTGTATTGTTTTGTACGTAAAACGGTGTGGCGCACCGGCAGCACTGACCACATTTTCTTCAATCATAATAGAACCAAAGTCATTAGCGCCGGCATGCAAACACATTTGTGCTGTTTGTTTACCAACGGTCAGCCACGAAGCCTGTATATTTTTTACGTTCGGCAACATGATCCGGCTTAATGCGATCATTCTTATATATTCTTCCGGCGTAGTCAGGTTGTGTACCCCGCGTATTCTTGTCAGTAAAGTATCTACATCCTGGAAGGTCCATGGAATGAAGGCTAAAAACCCTTTTGCATTGGCAGGTTTACGGCTTTGTACCTCTCTGATTTTTACCAAATGCTCAAAACGTTCAGTGATTGTTTCTACGTGACCAAACATCATTGTAGCTGAGGTAGTGATATTTAATTTATGCGCCTCGTGCATTACATCCAGCCATTCCTGCGCACCACATTTTCCTTTGCTGATCAACCGACGAACACGATCAACTAATATTTCAGCACCTGCGCCGGGTAATGAATCAAGGCCAGCTTCTTTCAGTGCCATCAGTACCTCACGGTGAGTTGATTTTTCCAGTTTGGTAATATGAGCGACTTCGGGGGGTCCGAGTGCGTGCAATTTTACCAATGGAAATTCTTCCTTGATCATCCGGAAGGTATCGGTATAAAATTTCAAACCAAGCTCAGGATGATGACCACCCTGCAGTAGCAACTGGTCGCCGCCATATTTAAAAGTTTCAGTGATCTTTTTGCGGTAGGTCGGCATGTCAGTGATATAAGCATCGGCATGACCGGGGATGCGGTAGAAGTTGCAGAATTTGCAGTTGGCAATGCAGACATTCGTTGTGTTGACATTGCGGTCGATCTGCCAGGTCACTTTTCCGTGAGGCACTTGTTTTTTCCGTAACTCATCGGCAACAAACATCAGGTCGGCCAGTGGCGCATGCTCATAGAGATAAACGCCTTCTTCCACACTCAGCGATTCAAATTGGATGGCCCGTTGATATAGATCTTGTAAGTCCATAGTATAACCATTATCACGAAACTGTATTAGAATCTGGCTGTATTACCTTTTTTGCGACAGCCATCGCAGGTATTATGTGCAAAAATACAACGGTATAACAAGAAAAAGGGTAAACGGTTTTGATAAGGTGCTGTAAGCAAGTAAATTTACCTGTTACTTTGATCAAACGCATTGCATCTTATCGTGAGCTTTCATTGTCATTACACGGTAACAGGTTCTGAAGAAGCCAAGCTATATGAGAAAACTCAAACCAAAACTGTTGATCGGTCTGTTCTTTCTGCACTTTTTTGCAGGTGCACAGGAAGAATTTATTGAACCGAACTCGCAACTATTGTCAAAATTCCCTTTTTTGCAGCTTACCGGCGGCGTAGTGATCCTGAGAGCGCAACTCGATGATTTTCCCGACACACTTAATTTCATTCTTGATAGCGGTAGCAGTGGTATTTCACTGGATTCATTAACGGTGGATTATTTCAAACTGCACCCGGAGCCATCTAACAAAACGATCCGTGGTATTGCCGGGATCAAAAAAGTAGGATTTCTTTATAACCGTAAACTAAAGTTTCCCGGTCTCACTGTCGATAGCCTCGATTTTCATGTGAATGATTATTCTATTCTGACCAGTGTATATGGTGAACGGATAGATGGCATCATTGGTTATTCTTTGCTGAGCCGTTACATTATCAAACTGGATTATGATAGTTTGTTGATGGAGATTTGCAGTCAGGGTACCATGCGTTATCCGCGCGGCGGATTTTTATTAAAACCATATATCAGTACACTTCCTGTGCATCCTGCACGTATACGCGATGAAAATACATTTACTACCCGTTTTCTTCATGATATCGGGGCGGGTGTTTGCCTGATGTTATCCAAAGAATTCATAGAGGATAGCGCCATCCTGCGCAAGGGCCGCAAGATGTGGCCAAAAGAAGGCGAAGGAGTTGGGGGGTCAATTAATATGAATGTAACGGTGGTCAAAGAATTAAAAATGGGTCCATATCGATTCCGGAATGTGCCTACCTATATTTTTGATGATGCATACAATGTTACCTCCTATCCATATCTCGGGGGATTGATCGGTAATGATATACTACGTCGGTTCAATGCCATCTTCAATTATGCCAAGAGAGATATTTACCTCGTTCCTAATACGCATTATCGGGATCCATTTGATTACTCTTATACTGGCATTGAGTTATATCTTATCGATGGCCAGATAATGGTGGGGAGTATAGCCAAAGGATCTCCCGGAGAAATTGCCGGTTTGAATGAAGGCGATGTTATTATAGCTGTCAACAATAATTTCACGCAAAATTTCAATGTTTATAAAACATCTCTTCAATCTATCAATGAAAGAGTGAAATTAGTTGTCCGCCGCAATGGAGAGTTGATTCAATTGCAACTGAGGGTGAAGAGTATTTTATAACAGAATGACCCTTAAACCATGGGCTAAGGATCGCACAAATTGATAGTTTGGTTGGCGTTATTTGCACCTCAAATTTTAACATAATTGACCGACCTCCCACATCGTCACAACGGCCCGGGTATCAGAATCCGTGAAATTCATTACTCATCAATCCATCCATCTTCCCATAGTTATTTTCAATATTTTTGCGCCCCGCCCCTGACGGAAAACATTATTCTATTAACGCTGTTATCTGATATATGATACAATTTGAAAAATTCACCCTGGCCAACGGACTCCGGGTGATTGTGCACCAGGATACTTCTACCCCTATGGCGGTCATGAACATTATGTATGATGTGGGCGCCCGCGATGAAGATCCAGCCCAGACAGGGTTTGCGCATTTGTTCGAACACCTTATGTTTGGCGGTTCGGTTAATATTACCAACTACGACGAGCCCCTGCAAATGGCCGGTGGTGAAAACAATGCCTATACAACCAATGACCTTACCAACTACTATATTCAGTTGCCTGCCGAAAACCTGGAAACAGCATTCTGGCTGGAAAGTGATCGGATGTTGTCACTCGCATTCAGTGAAAAAAGTCTTGATGTACAACGGAAGGTTGTATGTGAAGAATTCAAGGAACACTATCTAGCCAAACCTTATGGTGATGTATGGCATAAGATGAGAGAACTCGCGTATAAAAAGCACCCTTATCGCTGGCAAACCATCGGTAAAGAATTATCGCATATTGAAAATGCAAAACTGGAAGATGTAAAATCATTCTTCTTTAAATACTATCGCCCTGTTAATGCTATCATGGTCGTAGCAGGAAATGTAACGGTTGAAAAAGTAAAGGAACTGGCAGAAAAATGGTTCGGCGATATTCCTTCCGGAGAAAAATATAAAAGAAATCTGCCGCAGGAACCTGCGCAGACAGAAAAAAGAAAATTGGAAGTAAAAGCGAATGTGCCACTGGATGCTTTTTATAAATGCTGGCATATGTCTTCGCGTCTCGATAGAAAATATTATATCATCGAACTGTTGTCTGATATACTTGGCGGCGGCGGCTCATCACGTTTGCACCAGACATTGGTAAAAGAACAAAAATTGTTCAGCAATATCGAATGTTATCATTATGGTAGTACCGATGCCGGATTGCTTTGTATTGAAGGCAAACTGATAAAAGGTGTGAAGATGGAAGATGCAGAAAAAGCAGTAGATGCGATATTGGAACAAATGAAAACGCAGGTGGTCACTGAAGTAGAGTTGCAAAAAGTAAAAAATAAAACGGAAAGCATGATGGCTTTCGAAGATATGAGTGTAATGAGCAGAGCGAATAGCCTGGCTTATTATGAATTGCTTGGTGATGCATCATGGATGAATTATGAATTGGAAAAATATGCATCGGTGACAACAGAAGATGTATTGCAGGAAAGCCGTAGCATTTTTCGCCCGGAAAACAGCAATACATTATATTATTTATCGGATAACTAAACCTGGTAACGACTGGGTCAGAAATAAAAAGAGAGGAATTAAAATGTTGGATAGGAAAAATGCACCTGCTATTGTTGACGCTGTTAATTTCAGCCTGCAATTAAAGCCATATACAAAATTCACCTTGAAGAATGGTGTGGAAGTATACTCGATCAATGCGGGCGCCGAAGAAGTATTAGCTATTGAATGGATATACTTTGCCGGTAATACATACGAGAAAGAAAACCTGGTAGCAGCATCTGCGAATTTTTTATTGAAGAATGGTACCAGCACAAAGAATGCTTTCCAGATCAATGAACATTTCGATTATTATGGTTCTTATCTCAACAGGGCCTGCTATAATGAAACAGCTACTGTCTCATTACATTGTCTGAATAAACATGTAGGTGAATTATTACCTGCTGTCCGCGAATTGCTTACTGATTCTGTATTGCCACAGGAAGAGCTGGATATCTACAAACAGAATATGAAGCAGCGATTAAAAGTGAACCTGAAGAAAAATGAATTCGTTGCAGGACGTTTGATCGATGCCTATTTATATGGAGAGGATCATCCGTATGGCAAATACAGTAATGCAGAAGATTTTGATAAACTCCAGCGGGAAACATTGGTAGATTTTTATAAAAAATATTACCAGAATGGTAAGCTGATCATTTTTGTAGCGGGAAGAATACCATCAAACCTGGAAGAGTTGCTTAACCAGAACTTCGGTGACCTGGCTAATAAATCAATGAAAGATATTAAGCATAAGATAGAACCAGTAGAGCAAAAGAAATTCCGCATCACCAATGATGAAAACGGTGTGCAGGGCTCTATACGTTTGGCAAGACCGTTTCCAAATCGGCATCACCCCGATTTTTTAAAGGTACAGGTAATGAATAATGTCTTCGGTGGCTTTTTTGGATCGAGGCTGATGCTCAATATTCGTGAAGACAAAGGGTATACGTACGGTATTCATAGTTATTTGCAAAGTCATGTACATGATTGCGCGCTGATGGTAAGTACCGAAGCAGGAAAAGAAGTAGTAGATGCTACGATCAGCGAAGTATATAAAGAAATGAAATTGTTGCGCGAAGAACTGGTAGAAGAAGATGAATTGTTATTGGTGCGTAATTATATGATGGGAGGAATACTTGGTGAACTGGATGGTCCTTTCCAGATCATTGCACGCTGGAAAAATATCATTCTCAATAACCTTACCGAACAATATTTCATCGACACTATTAATACTATCAAATCAGTTACCGCCGAAGAGATTCAGGAAATGGCGCAGAAGTATTTGGTAGAGGAAGATTTTTATGACCTGGTAGTTGTATAGAACACGGATTTTAAGAGGTAAAAGGATTTTGCTACTATGATTCAATCGGCGAAATCTTTTTAAATCCTAAAATCAGCGTTACCTTCGAATGATGAAACTCATCCTGCGCCTCCTTGTTATTGCAGCCATTTGTTTTATTCTTGCCCAGGTATTGCCGGGCGTACATGTAAATGGTTATGGTACCGCTATATGGTTTGCGATAGTGCTGGGATTGCTGAATGTTTTTCTAAAGCCTGTGTTGATTATTTTTACATTACCATTAACGGTCATTACTCTAGGATTGTTCCTTTTTATCATTAATACCATTATTGTATTGCTGGCCAGTGATTGGGTCAACGGGTTTCAAATTGACAGCTTTGGTTGGGGTCTCCTCTTTAGTTTACTGCTTACAATAATCACTTCAGCCCTCTTCCGCGCAGAAGATAAACAACGCGGCCAACAGCAATAATGCATTCCACGCAAAGGCGCCAAGTTTCGCGAAGTCGCAAAGATTTTTGGCTTTTTAGTGCCCCTTTGTGCCTTTGCGAAACTTGGCGCTTTGCGTGAAACAAACCAACCTTTGTTAATTCCAATTGAATGGTGGAAATTGCAACATGCAATTTGACAGAAAACAATTATCAGGCGAAACGCTGATTGATATTTATAAGAACCTTCTCTGGCCACGCATGATCGAAGAAAAGATGCTATTATTACTTCGCCAGGGAAAAATATCGAAATGGTTCAGTGGTATCGGCCAGGAAGCGATTGCTGTAGGCGCTACCATGGCATTGCAACAGGACGAATGGATCATGCCTTTGCATCGCAACCTTGGCGTGTTCACTACACGCGGCATGCCTTTACAAAAATTATTTATGCAATGGCAGGGATCTGCCGAAGGATATAGTAAAGCAAGAGAAAGAAGTTTTCATTTTGGGGCGCGTGAACATCATATTTGCGGAATGATCTCTCATCTCGGTCCGCAACTTGCCATTGCAGATGGAGTAGCATTAGCGTATAAATTAAAACAGGAACAAAAACTTTCACTTGCATTTAGTGGTGAAGGTGGTACCAGTGAAGGCGATTTTCATGAAGCATTAAATGTGGCAGCCGTCTGGGATCTGCCGGTTATTTTCTTAGTAGAAAATAATGGGTATGGATTGAGTACACCAACCACTGAACAATTCCGCTGCATTAGTTTGGTTGATAAAGCCAAAGGATACGGAATGGATGGTGTAACGATCGATGGCAATAATATACTTGGTGTATACGATACGATCAAAGGTGTTCGTGATTATTGCATCAAACACCAAAAGCCTTACCTGATAGAGGCCATTACTTTCCGTATGCGCGGTCATGAAGAAGCAAGTGGTACTAAGTATGTTCCCAAAAATTTATTTGAATTATGGGAGAAAAAAGACCCGGTCAATAATTATGAGCAATTCATTCTTCAGCAAAATATTTTATCAGCAGAGTCAATTGAAAGTATAAAGAGTGAGTTCAAACAGAAAATAGAAGAAGAACTGGCAGTTGGTTTCAATGCATCGCCGGTTATTGCGGATACAGAAACTGAAGTGGGTGACGTGTATGCATCGACAGACGTCAGACGTGAAGCGTCAGTGGAACTAGTCGATAATTCAACACTTACTTACGTTTCACGACTCACGACTCACGAATTAAGAATGATCGATGCTATTAAGGAAGGTCTTCGTCTGTCGATGCAGCAACATTC